>PNOB01000065.1 GCA_013824585.1 Desulfobacterium sp.
ACTCAGCAGCCAGAGATTCGGATTCCGCGAGTACAGCCATCTGTTCATCAGCGCCTGATCCTGATAATTGAGCATATCTGCAAAACTATTGTCGTTATCTTGAAACCAGACACCGAAAAGGTTCAGATTTTCTGAAAAACCGGTTTGATAACCAATCGTTGTGGAAAGTATCGGTGAGGTGTTGATAATCCTTGCAGCCTCAAGGGTGCAGGACAGTTTCCTGGTGGATTGATATTGAACAGTGATTCCCGGCTCGTTGCTTGACATAATATGACCTTTACCAAGGTCGAAGGATTGGATGCCGATATCGGAAGTCAGTTTTTTATTACAAAGGGTCACATAGGCATTTACAAATTCTGCGTCCAATTCATCGGTTTCCAAGGAATTCCAGGAGTGTGTCCAAAAGAGGTCTGTGAGCAGGTAGAGGCTGAGTTGATTCCCGGTCGATACATACAGGTTCGGAGAGATTACAATTATATTCAAAGGATCCCTTTGATTAAATTTTCCGGTTGTTGAGTTAAAATAGTTATTTTCCAAAGTCAGTTGTTCCTCCAGAAAGACCCCTGTCTGGTATTCCAGTGAAAAAGAAGTTGTCGGTATCAGCACGAACAGAAAACATAAAATAATTTGAATTTTATAAATCAATTGAATCATTTTCCGTGAGTTAGCGGTTTCCTGTTTTTGATGTTCATGGAATTCAGGATCGGTTTTTTTTGTATCAGCAATGATGTGGCAGGGTCAACAGCATTACTTATCAGACGGTTATAAAAAAAAATTGAAAAAAAGCGAAACTTTTTCACTCAAGGTGTGTTTAAAAATTCAAACATCGATGCAAACAGGCTATAAAAGAATTATATGACATGTTTTAACAATTATTGATTCAGGAGGTTTTTTATGGAGAGCAGATGTATTTTTCAAAAAGTATCCGGATGGATTGCTATCGGGCTGATATCCATTATTATGGGGCTGATGGGTTGCTCCAATGATTCGACCGAATCAGCTTCCGGCACAACGGAAAATGGTGAACTGGTCATTAGTCTGACCGATGCAGAAGGGGATTTTTCAAGTTATACTGTGGATGTTCTGTCTATTAACCTTACTAAACAGAATGGTGCCGTGGTCAGCACCTTGCCAGTAACCACAAGAGTAGATTTTGCACAATATACAGATATGACTGAATTTCTGACCGCTTCTACCATTCCGTCTGGTGTGTATACAGAGGCAAGTTTAACCTTGGATTATCAGAATGCGGATATCTGGGTGGAAAATTCTGATGGTGATCTGGTCAAGGTGAATGCGGTTGTGGATGAAGACGGTAATCCCATTACAACCATAACTGTTTCCGTACACCTTGAGGATTCCAATTCCCTGTTGATCGCTCCGGGTATTCCAGCCCATCTCACCCTGGACTTTGATTTGATCTCTTCCAATAAAGTGGAATTTGGTAATGATGGCACACCCACACTTACGGTTGAGGCAGTTCTGCTTGCCGATATCGATCCGGAAGACTCTAAAACACATCGCATGCGCGGTCCGTTGGGCAGCGTTGATGTTGCTGCAGGAACATTTGAGTTGATCCTGAGGCCGTTTTTTCATGCTATTTCCGGAAAGGATAAAAAGTTTGGTTCACTTACCGTGACCACACTGGAGAGTACGGTGTATGATATCAATGGGCAGCAATACGAGGGAGCCGCCGGGTTATCTGCATTAAATGAACAGACCGAGTATACGGCAGTTGTTGTGACCGGAGATTTAAAATTTCATCCATACCGGTTTGAGGCAACAGAAGTGAGTGCAGGTTCCAGCGTACCCGGAGGGACATTGGATGCTGTTACCGGAAATGTCATTCGCAGGGACGGCAATACTGTTGTCATGAAAGGTGCCACACTGATTCGAAACAACGGAAGAGCCATTTTTAATGATACGGTTACCGTTCTTCTGGATGAGGATACCATTGTCAAACGGCAACTGTCACAAGAGGATTTTACGATTCGTGATATATCCGTAGGCCAGTTGCTTACGGCTTTTGGTGTTTTAACCAATAGTGATAAGGATTCACTGGAGCTGAATGCAACAGGTGATAAAAACGGGTATGTTCGGATGAAGTTCACTACAGTAAGAGGAACAGTTGTTGATCATGACACTGCGCTAACCCTTGACCTGCAATCCATTAATGCCTGCAGAATTGGTATTTTCGATTTTTCCGGCACGGGTACAGATTCGGAAAAAGATGCAGACCCGGAAAATTATGAAATCAGTACAGGCACCTTGGACATTTCTTCGTATGGACAGAATGATTCGCTTAAAGTGATTGGTTTTATAAACGGATTTGGTCAGGCACCGGCTGATTTTTTGGCTCAAACCATAGTGGATGTTACGGATGTCAGATCTTTTATGCGAATAACCTGGGCTCCGGCTTCTGCCACGCCGTTTGAAACCTTGTCATCAGAAAAAATTGTCATCACACAGCAACATCATGGCAAGTTCCATCATCTGGGTCGTGCTGGTGTAATTGTCAATCTGGATGACCTGTCTTCCCTTACCACGATTCAGCCGTTATCAGCCAGCCAGGGAAGGTTTCTGATCAAGTATCGGGAAAGCAATCAATTCTATTCAACATTTAAATCTTTTGTATTGGATCTGGAAGGCCTGATTGAAGATGGGAAGAAGGTGCAGAGTATGTTTGCAACCGGTTCATTTGATAGAACAAACGCAATTCTGACAGCGGATTGTATAGAGTTTAGAATGAAATAATCAATATATTCTGTAATAAACAAATGTTTGAATCCGGGCAGTCACCCTTCTTTTGCTGCCCGGATTTTTTTAATCAATTAAGGTATAACGGATTATATCCGGTTACATGAAAGTGATCCATTTCATCTTGTGCAATAGAACGTTCCATGATATTTTTTTAGGATGGAAAAGATTTTTTTTCAAATAAAGGAACGTGCCCGTCAAATTGTTTCGACCTATCCACAGCAAGTTTTTTATCAGGAAAACAGTGAGGCGGTTCAACAATCCCGCAGTGTGTTTGATGAAAATCCAGTGATCAGAAAACTGCGAGATTTTGTAGATCAGAACATGGCAAACAATATGGGGCATGGAATGGATCATGCTGTAAAAGTTACCCTTGATGCTGGTGCACTGATGTTTATTGAGGGAGAGTCGGCAGGATATCAGAAAGCCAGTATAAACCGGTTTGTGTTTTTAACACAATGTGCAGGACTTCTTCATGATATTAAACGGTCTCAAAAAAAGCATGCTGAAAAAGGAGCAGTTTTTATACAAGAGACCTTGGGTTCTTGGGATGCTTTTCACCCAAAAGAGGTCTTGTGTATCGCGTGTGCTGTAAAAAATCATGAGGCCTTTACAAAAAAACAACCAAGTAAAAACCCGGAAGATGAACTGGTATCCAACTGCCTTTATGATGCGGATAAATTTCGATGGGGCCCGGATAATTTTATGTACACGGTGTGGGATATGATTGAGTCAGCCGGCGTGCCATTCTCTGTATTTGTCAGTCATTATCCCAAAGGGATGATGGCATTACAAAAGATCAGAACCTCCTTCCGAACCAAAACCGGCATGAAATATGGACCGCAATTCATTGATACAGGGCTTGCCATCGGGCAGGAACTATATGAGGTGATTCAGCGGGAGTTTTCCATTCCACTGGAATAAAACATTTGTAACAATTCATGCCTTTGATATTTACCCTCTTTTTTTTCTTTTCGTTTCCCTATAGTTATATATTTATTTACTCAGGACTATGAAAAAAATTTCATAATAGTAGTTCTCCTTCCACACTCAATAAGTTGGAAAGTAAAATGAATCAAAGTAATTAGATATTTTTTTAACATGGGCACTTTTTTTGCTTATGTGAACATAGTTTTCAATTGCGATCTTAGGCAACCAAATTATTGTTATTAACAAATTATTCAGGAAAGAAGAGGGAAAAATGCGAATCGGAAAAATTTTATTACTCGTAGCAACTGTTTTTTTATTAATCTCAAGTGCAGCTTTTGCGCTTGAGTTCACCCTGGACGATTATACCGTCAATTTACGGGATAAGGACCCAGGATTGGTACTGTACTCGGAAAACATTCTAGCAACTCCTGCTTCCCATAATTTTGAAGTGGGCGAATCACTGACTTTTGATCTGTTTACAATTGGTACTCGAGAATCTTCCGTTAATATTGATGATCTATTTTCTTATGACATCACAGTGGATTTCAATTTTTCAACTCCGGAAGTTATGAGATCTGTAACAGGCGAGTCATACGGCCGATGGCGATTATTCAGCGATGATATCGGAAGAGTGAATTGGGATGGAGTTGTTGAATTTGCTTTTGGTAACACAGGATTGTTTACAATATCACTCTCGGATGCCTGCTTTGGAACACCTGGTAGTGATGTAGTGCAAGCGACCATGATGTATGTTTCTGCAGATCAGAGCACCGCACCGGTACCAGAACCAGCCACAATGTTACTTCTGGGAACAGGCCTTGTTGGTTTAGCTGGATTCAGCAGAAGAAAGTCTAATAAATAATTGTAGGATAAATAGAAGATTGACCTGTCAGGCACCAAGGTTGATCCTGTTCTAACTTTTTAGCTTAATAGAAAGGCATATCCAGTTATGGATCTGCCTTTCTGTGTTTTTTACTCAGATATTTATACGATCTATTTGAGAAAGATCCTTGGAACCCGGGAAGTAATGGTTGAAACGATTTCATAGTTTATAGTGCCAAGGGTTTCAGCAATCTCATCCACAGAAATGCTGGCTGAATTCTGCTTCCCAAAAGCGACTACTTCTTCGTTGATACAGGCTTCCGGTATATCCCCAACATCCAGCATGATCAGGTCCATACATATCCTGCCGACAATGGGTGCTCGTTTCCCACAAACCAGCATGTATCCTCTGGAAGAAAGCAACCGACTGTATCCATCTGCATAACCCATCGGGATAGTAGCGATTATGGTTTCCTTTTTGGCTTTCCATGTGCTTCCATAACTTACAGAAAAGCCCTTGGGAACATTTTTCAGGTGCAGGATGTTGGATTTAATTTCCATTACGGGTTTCAGCATAATTTTGTTTTTATCCACTTCATCCGATGGGTATAGCCCGTATAATGAAATTCCTGCCCGCACCATATCCAAGTGGGTATCTGGCATATCGATGATTGCTGCACTGTTGGCAGCATGCCGAAGGGGAGCATGAAAAGCGGTTGCCTGAGAGAGTTGCGTGAGCAGGCTGTTGAACACTTCAAATTGCCGGAGAGCACTGATTTTATTTTTGTAATCCGCACAGGCAAAATGTGTATAGATTCCTTCGATAAATAGATTTGGAAGGCGGATGATGGAGGAGATTTTTTTAATAATTTGTGAGAATCCGTTTTTTTGGTTTGCTGCAAATAAGGAGTCTGGTAAAAAACCAAGCCTTCCCATGCCTGAGTCAATTTTGAGATGAATTTTTAATGTTGATCCCAGTTTTCCGGCACAATTGGAATAGGATTCCGCGAGTTCCGGATATCCGACGGTTTGAGTCAGGTCAAAATTAAGCAGTTTGCCCGTGTCTTCCGGCGGCGTATAACCGAAAATCAGGATCGGTTTGTCAATTCCGGATTCCCTGAGCTGGATTCCTTCTTGCAGCCTTGCCACGCCCAGTGCTGTGGCGCCATTTTGTAAAGCTGTATCTGCGATTTCCACCGCACCATGTCCGTATCCATTGGCTTTGACAACGGCCATCAGGTTTGCTTTTGGATTTGTGATTCTGCGCAGCTCACGGATATTATGTGCTGCTGCATCAAGATTGATTTCTGCTCTAGTACCGATGATATCCAACGATGTCTCCTGTTATTGGTAATCTGTGTGAAAATCAAGATAGTGCAATCAGGCATTGATATCAATATAATTTTGTTATAAATTAATCCTGTTTCCGGAAGCAAACCGGTTATCCATTCGGCTTGAAATCGAACCTGGAAACCATATGAATGGCTGATGCTGGCTATGCCCGAACAAAGGATTCTATCATCTTATGCGATACATGCCAATTGACTCATCCTTGTTTGTTATAAACAGAGAGCGTTTCATAAAGCAATTGAAACATAACGCCATTGCTGTTTTTCATTCAAACGACATTATGCCCAAAAGCGCGGATGGCACACACCCGTTTGTTCAACAACCGGATCTTTTTTACATGACCGGAATTGATCAGGAAGACACTGTTTTGATGATCTACCCGGATGCAGCAGAAACAAAACACCAGGAAGTCCTGTTTATCCGAAAAACAAGCGATGAGATCGCAATCTGGGAAGGAAACAAGCTTTCCCGGGAAGAAGCAAAGAAAATTTCCGGTATTCAGACAGTATTCTGGGTAGAAGATTTTCAAAAGATATTTCGGTCCGTGGTGTTTGATGCAGAATGGATTTACTTGAACACCAACGAACATGCAAGGGCGGACGTGACTGTTGAAACCAAAGATATCCGATTCCTGAAATGGTGCCGGGAAGTATATCCGTTGCATCCATATGAAAGATTGGCACCGATCATGCAAAATCTTCGATCCGTCAAATCTGCAATGGAAATTGATTTGATCAAGGAAGCTTGTCGAATTGCGGAAAAGGCTTTTCGCAGAGTGTTACAGGTCGTGAAGCCGGGGATCTGGGAGTTTGAGGTCGAGGCTGAAATCCTCCATGAATTTTTGAAAAACCGTTCAAGGAGGTCTGCATTTGATCCGATTGTTGCTTCGGGATTCAATACCTGTGTTCTCCATTATACAGAAAACAATCAGCAGTGCAGGAAGGGGGATCTGCTGCTGATCGATTTTGGAGCAGAATATTCAAATTACGCTTCTGATGTAACAAGAACCATCCCAGTCAGCGGCAAATTTTCAGAAAGGCAACGTCAGATCTATGAGGCTGTTCATCGGATTCAGAAACAGGCCATCCAGATGCTGATTCCGGGAAATACATTCCATGCCTATCACAAAGAGGTGGGCAAAGTAGTGGAAAGTGAACTGATCCAACTTGGCTTGTTGACCTCACAGGATAAAAGCAAGGAGGATGATGAAAATCCTCTGTACAAAAAGTATTTCATGCATGGGATATCCCATCATCTGGGCCTGGATGTCCATGATCTTGGAGATAAGCACCGTATGTTTGAAGAGGGAATGGTACTCACATGTGAACCGGGAATATATGTCCGGGAAGAAAAAACAGGTGTTCGTATTGAAAACGATATCCTGATAACAGAGCAAGGGCCGGTTGACCTGACCCAGAAGATACCGTCCGATCCGGCGGAAATTGAAGATCTGATGAATTCATGAATGATATTTTGTGGAATCTATGAAAAGGGTGGGAATGAAAATGATAAAAAAAAGCGTTTTCTTTCTGGTATTGGTATTCATGGGGATCGTTCAACTGGTTTGTGCTGAAGCTGCTGAGAAAAAGAGACACAATCGTATTTCCGTACTGCTGAGAGACGGGTCCGTGATTACAACCCCCGATCTTCAGGGCGCCATTACAGAACAGGATGGAATGTTCACCACGTTAAACCGGTATGTTCAGCTTAAATCCCTATCCATTGATGCACTTGTTTTTCATCAGAATAAAAATAAATATGTTTTTGACTGGGATCAGATTGTCAAAAAAATCCATTCCATCGAACTGATGAGTCCGGACCTGGATGTTTATGATCACGGTGCCATGGTTATCACCCCGAAGAACGGGGAAAAAATCAAAACATCAGACGCCACCCTTCTCCAATATATCGGACATGACCAGCCAACCAGCCAATTGACCGTATTGGAATTTGACAGTTACAACAAGTGGTGGAGAGAAGCTTACCTGGATATACAAAAGGTAAAAATGATCGTGTTTGGTTCGGATGAGCTTTTGAAACCAGCCCCCCTCAAGTCTTCAGTAGAAAAAAAGAACAACAGGTATGGATTTGAAACAACCGCAGAAGGAATATCTAGAAGGTTGGGCCTTGATGGCGGGGGTCATAGTGTATATCTGAACATTGAGTTTGATTTTGATTCATCCAAAATCCGTAAAGGCTCGATTCCCCTGGTTCAGGAACTTGGAAAAGCACTGGTCAGTATGAAACTGGTTGGAAAAACACTGCTGATAAACGGTCACACGGATTCGGATGGATCCAAGAAATATAATCTGAAACTCAGTAAGAAGAGGGCAGCATCTGTCAAAGAGTATCTTGTGAAGCGTTATGAACTTCAAGGACTTCAGATTCAGACAAAAGGATATGGTGAAAGCAGCCCGATTGCCCCCAACAAGGGAAAGGTTAATAAACAGAAGAACCGAAGGGTTGAAGTGAAACTCAAGTCATAACAACTGAGCCAATTTCAAAAGTCTTTTGTTGTAGTTCCGGCGAAAGCTGGAATCCAGTATTTTCAGTTCTTTTCTGGACATCGGCTTTCGCCGGTGTGACGCTTTTTAATCGTTTTGAAATTGGCTCAACTGCCAATATTATTGCAGTCGGGTAATGTCTTTCAGACGATGATATGCTGCTTCCAAGTTTAGTTACCTTATTGTACTTTGTTTTCAGGGAAACCGGATACAATTCAATTATGCAATTTTTTTCTCAGAGTCTTCATTTACAATGGCTTCAATCGCTTTTTTTGCAGCAGCTTTTACCGGTTCATTGTGTGCTTTTCTCTGTAACAATCCCTTTTGTTCGACAATCTCGTTGAGAGCCGGAACTGCTTCCAGGGAACCGATTCGTCCTAAAGCCTGGCATATTTTGATTTCAATTTCATCTTTCAGAACAGAACCGGTAAAAGATTTTGATTGAATCATTTTTAAAAGAACAGGTGTGGCTTCGGTAATTTTCAATTCACCGATTTTGGAAATGATTTTTATCTTCAGCGGGTCTTCAATGGATGGCAGGATGGAAAAAAGATATTGCCTGCCCTCCACACCTCCGATCGTTAATATTCCAGTAAGCGCCTCCTCTTTTACGCGGTAATCCGCATGCCCCAGATATCGTTTTAAAACAGGCAAATGATCTCTTGTGCCCACCCTTCCAATAATCAGGGTCAGGTTCCGGATATAATACCAGGGTTGATCAATGTTCAGGCGATCGGTAATGGCTGAGATTTCCAGATGCCCGATTTTTGAGAGAACATAGATGATATCCCCTCTTTCATAGGCGTCTGCACTGTCCTTCAGGATATCCAGAAGCGTTTCAACCGCCGGAGAACCAAGGGTTGCAAGGCTGAAGGTGATCTGTTTTTTTCTTTTTTTATCATCGGTTTTCAGGTTAGCCAAAAATTTTTTAATGACGGGTTGTGCGGAAATTTCTTCCAATATTTTTCCGGACAGCGTAAGTGTTGCAGTACTTTTTTGAAGTCTTCCGCTGGCAATGAGGTTGAGGGTTTCAAGGATGTGATTGCAGTCTGAAAACCGCGTTTCATGAATCAGCTTTTTCGTGAGGTTTTTGAGTTGGGTGTAAAGCAGTTCATCATAGGGCGAGAGCTGTGAAGTGGACTTGATCCATGGGACCAGTTTATTGGAAATCCTCAACAGATCGTCGAGCCTGTTTTTTTCATACATTTTTCCCATGGTTTCAGCTATGGATTTTAAAGCAGCATGGCATACATCTGCATTTTTATCACTCAGAGCAATAAAAGCGTTATCAATGATGGCCTCGGCGGTATTGTTTTTTTTATTAACATACAACTGGTCAACAGCGGTTGGGAGTTTTTTCATCAAATCTTCGTCCAGAAATGGTTCTTTTTCGCCTTTTAAAATTGCGCTTAAACCGGATTTGAGATGGCTGAACCACTCCTTTGATTGTTTTTTTTCCTGTTCCAGGTTTTCCTGAATGCTTTGTTCCAGTCGTTTTCCTGTTTCCGATGCCATCATCATGTTGTAGGTCCGGGAAATCAGATCGCTTTTCTGATTTTTAGCATCCCCTTTTTCAAGCCCAGACGGTTCGACAATTTGCTTCATTCTTAACGCAAGCGCTTTAAATTTTTCATCGTCCAGTTTTGCGATTACATGAGTAATGAGTTCTCCATCCAGAACCCGATCCAGTTTTTGCAGCAAAAGCTTGCCAATAATATTCTCATCCATATCTGCGATTGTACTGGAAATGGTTTCCGACATTTTTTTCCTGTCCGCCTTATCGGTGATGGCATCCAGTGAGTCGATCAGTTTCAGGGCGGTTTCAGAAATGTTTCCCGCGATTCCTCCCCCTTTCTCCTCTTTATGATGCTGAATTCCTAATTTGAAAATCTGGGTGACCCAGTCCGGGTCCTGGGTCAGCTTATGGAGCTCTTTCAGGTCAATGGCATCTGAATCAGACTGGCCTGTGAGGTAGCGAACAATGTCCTGATCTTTGATTTTTACACCAGAGAGGAGTTGTTTGTCTTTATCCAGTGCAATATATACTTTTTGATCCAGAAGGATGTGCTGAATATGGCTCTGATGAAAAACCTGTTTCAGTCCTCCCCTGGTTTCAATCTCTTTAGGTTTTTGACCCATAATTTCAAGAAATGCTGATAATTCGTTTGTTTCCAATCCCTTTTGAAACTCCACGCTTTTGATTCCGAAATTCAACAGCATTTCCAGAAATGACACAACCTGCGGCTTTTTCATTTCAGCTTCTGCGAGGGGCTGACCACAAACAAGGAGCTGCTTTTCCGATTCTGCAAACGGAACAGTATCACAGAGCTCGAACAGCCTTACAAAAGATTGATTGACACGATCCACGGTATTTTTGATCATTGCACTGGTTGCGGGGTATAATCGCATATTCGTAATAGCAGTGTTCATGACAACGATTGCTCCAATAGCGTCAGCTACTATATTAGAATTATTCATGCAGATGCCCTTTGTTTATCTTTTGTTGGGGATTTCGTATTTGGACTATGCATCAACAGGAAATGTGTGTCAAGCAAATCACGGATAAAAAATGATTGTAAAAGAAAATCAAATCGCCGCAACTATTTGGTATCGATGATATCTTTTCATTGTCATAAATTCAGATTGATTTGCATTGGCTTTCAGGGGATGATATGGAAAACAGCAGGGAGTCAATCCTGTGCGCTGGTTTTACTGACAACAAAGCCGGGTAAAAAGATTTTTTCAAATTGAAAAGGTGCCATCTATGTCAAAGTTCGCGATCGCCGGTGTTTTATCTGTAATTGCCGCTGGACTCGTTTTCGGGTACCAGGCTATCTCTTCGGTTATGGGGCCAAAAGCATTCTATAAAAATATTTTGCTCACGGATGTTCTGGATAAGAATATTATTGCCTGGATCGACGGGATATCATCCGAGTCTCTGTTTAACATTGTGGATTATATCATTACAACACCGCTCTATCTGATATTTATCGTAGTCGGTGTCATATTGCTGATCATCAGCAGTTTCCGCTGGCACTGAAGAAAAAATTGCGGCAGATCAGCAACTGTCAATTTCATTGACAAGAATATGATCATCCATGATCTCCCATCGGATATCAAAATGATAGAGTTTTACCCCAAATTTTTTTCGAATGGATTTTTGAGAATAATAGGCAGGCCGTGGATCACTTGACAGTGTTTGGACGATCAGCTCACACAGGCCGGGATAGCCTTGTTTTTCTTGTTCAATGCAGGTGAAGCGGGCTTTTGAAGAAAATTCAATCTTAATTTTTGATTTTGGCGCTTCGGTGGCAAACCCGCCAGTTGCAGAAGGTATCACATCTGCATAGGGAAGGTAGGGTTTGATATCCAGAACCGGGGTTTGATCCAGAAAATCTCCTCCCTGTATCATCAGTTTAATACAGGAATCCCCTTTAGTGATGGCCAGCAGTCTTACCGCAGACAACCCGATTCGGTTCGGCCGAAACCCGGAACGGGTTGCAAAAACTCCGATTTTTTGATTCCCGCCCAGTCTTGGCGGACGAACGCATGATTTCCAATTTTTTGTTTTTATGTCGTGAAATACAAACAGAATCCAGATATGGGAAAATGTTTCCAGTCTGCGAAAGGCCTCCTCTCGATTATAGGGAGGGGAAATTACCACTTCAGCATGTGCTTCCGTAACCAACCCGGATTGCCGTGGGATACCGAATTTCTCTGTAAAACACGAATGAATGATTCCAATATGTTGAAAAGTTGAATCCATTTTCCGAGCCTGGGGTTGACGGTTTTCAGATCTATTCTATTCCTGTGCGTCTGCGATGGCCACTTCTTCAAATGTTTTGATGTCGATCAGGATTCTGGTGGCAGCATCCAGCAATTCCATGGCAAGAGCGGCACCTGTACCTTCACCCAATCTGAATTGTAAGTCTAAAAGAGGTTCAAGATTTAACTCTTTGAGCATAAACTGATGACCCACTTCAACGGATTTGTGGCTGGCAAAGAGATAGTGACGGGCGGCGGGTGCCAGCTTGCATGCGATAAGCGCTCCTGCTGTGGAAATGAGTCCATCGCATAGTACCGGAATGTTATTTGCTGCAGCTCCGATCACCAGACCGGTAAGTCCGCCAATTTCAAATCCACCGACTTTGGAAAGAACGTCAATAGGGTCATCTGGATTGGGGGAATTGCAGGCAAGTCCCTTTTCAATCGCGGAGATTTTCTGGGCAAGGCCTTTGTCATCAATACCGGTTCCGCGTCCGCATAATTGTGAAACCGGCAGATTGGAGAAACAGGCAATGATGGCTGTTGATGGCGTTGTGTTACCGATCCCCATATCCCCTGTTCCGAGCAGATCAACCGTTCCTTTTTTAACCAGCTCATCTATGATTTCAATCCCGGATTCAATGCTTTGAATGGCTTCTTCCCGGGTCATGGCAGGGCCTTTTGAAAAGTTTTGCGTGCCTTTTCCTATTTTTTTGTGAAAAATCGGCAGATCTACCGGGAAGTCGTGATTGACGCCCAGATCCGCAACCTTTACCTGTGCATTGGCATGCTGGGCAAGAACATTGATCGATGCACCGGAATTGACAAAATTATACACCATCTGGCTTGTCACTTCAGAAGGGAAAAGACTGACTCCTTCTTCACAGATCCCATGATCACCGGCACAGGTAACAATAATTTTATGTTTCAGTCGGACATCCAGGGTTCCGAATATTCCGGCAAGTCGGGCACCGACATCTTCCAGAATTCCCAAGCTTCCAGCCGGACGAGCTTGTTGTCTCAGTCTTTCTTTTGCCTGTTCATATACCGCTTTATCTGGTTCACGGATACTTGCAATTTTTTTTTCGATCAGATTCATGTTGTTCTCCTTATTCAGTCTTAAAAAAATCCGTGTTGCTCTCAGCATGAACAACACGGATTCTCAATAAGACAGGTTTTTATGAAATTGTGTGGGCCAAATTCAGACTTCAGTATCGTTTTTTTCAGCAGGGATTGGTACTTTTATGAAGTCAACTCCTTCTTCTCGCAACAGTTTTTCTTCCTCTTTGCTGGATACTCCTTTTATGTTTCTGGGCTCAGACACACCATAATGAATTTTTAACGCCTCTTTGGTAAAATCAGCACCTACATCATCAAAGTTTTTTTCGACAAAATCATAAATTTTTTTGCTGATGTTATCCAATACAGCTTGCGGATCGATCTCTGCTCCTTTTGAGGCATTGTTTGATTTTACGATGCCAAAGCGACTCAGTGCTTTGGAAACAGAGGCACTGTTGCAAACAGGGCATGTGACCAGTCCTTTTTCTTTTTGCTCATCAAATGTGTCGCTGCTTTCAAACCAGCCTTCAAAAGAATGCCTGTTTTCACATTGTAAATCAAATGCAATCATGTATCTGTTCCTGCTCTGAACCATTTAGATGGAAAGCGTTTCCATGTTATTCAATATTTTGATTTATCATTCCCATTGAGAGAATAAATAACATAACGGTTGAAAATTTAAAAGAAATTATTGACAGAATTGACTCTTCCGCAGCATATTCAAAAAATAATGTGAAATATTCATCTGTCTGTGGAACAAGTAAAGGAATTCGGAAGAAAATTGAAGGAACATCATGCTATTAAAATGGAGATGATTTAATGAGATATTTTGCTATTGCCGGGTTGCTCATGATCGCTTTAACCGGTGATGTATATGCGGAAAAGATGTATGTAAGTGATATTGTAAAGGTAACGCTCAGAACCGGGTCCTCGTTAGACCATAGGGTGATACAGATGCTTGAGTCTGGAAACGAGGTTGAGGTTTTGGAACCAGGTAAAGATTGGAGCCGTGTCCGTTCGACCAGCGGGAAAGAGGGATGGCTCTTAAGTCGTTATATATCTCCGGAAATACCAAGTGATCTGGTATTGGGAGAGTTGCAGGAAAAACATGACAAACTCCTGGTGCGAGCAGCTTCCATGGAAGAGGCAAATATAAAGAACGTCGAAGAGAATAAAAAACAGATTGAGGAACTCACCCGGGTCTCGGCATCTTTGAATGAAATTTCTAATCGGTATGAAATTTTGAAAAAAGAGTCTGCTGATTTTCTGAAATTACAATCCAGATATAAGGATGTGACTCAAAAGCTGGAAAAACAAACCAGGAGAGCAACGGAATTAAACAAGTTGTTGCTGCAAAGAAATATTCAAATCGGATTATTGGGCGCTGGGGTCCTTTTTTTCGGGTTTCTGATTGGATATCGTACAAAAGGAAAGCGAAGACGGTCATCTTTGATTTGAGTGTAAAAGACCGGATTGCAGTTATCCATAAACTGAAATGTTAGGAAAAAATATGAAGATAGAATCTGATTTTTTAATTATTGGAAGCGGAGTTGCCGGCCTGATGTTTGCGCTCAAGGCGGCAAAAGCCGGAACAGTGGCCCTGGTCACAAAAAAAAGTGCAACCGAGAGCAATACAAACTATGCACAAGGCGGTATTGCTTCTGTATTTGATAAACCGGATTCTTATGAAGCCCATATCGAGGATACCTTAAAATCCGGAGATGGGCTCTGCGAACCGGATGTGGTTGACATGGTTGTGAAAGACGGACCAGCAAGGATTCGAGAGCTGATTGAGTTTGGGGTTCAATTCAATACAAAATCAACGCAGGATAATCGCAGTTCAAATCTTGAAAATCTCGATCTCGGGCGTGAAGGCGGACATTCTCAGAATCGGATTGTGCATGCCCAGGACATGACAGGAGAAGCAGTGGAGCGCGCCCTGATTTTTCAAATCAAAAAAAACGATCGAATCACCGTATACGAAAATCACATTGCCATTGATTTGATAACCTGTTCAACCCGGGTGAAACGAGGGTTTGTGACCACAACTCATGAGGATTATTGTTGCGGGGCATATGTATTTGATCGTTCTCAAAGCCGGGTGAAAACATTC
>PNOB01000066.1 GCA_013824585.1 Desulfobacterium sp.
GTTTCAAAAATAATCTTATGTTTCTTGACTTCCGTAATTCTTTTAATAACACCGTCATCAGACTGAAGGACTCCTCGGTAAGATCGGTTATCACTTCTCTCTTTGGTCATATTGCTCCCTATTCTTGATATGTTGAAAGCTTTTTTTGAATCAGCCGCAAATTGGCTTCCACCAGCTGAACTGTTTTATTCATATAAAATTCCCGTAAAAATTTAACTTGAACCTGTGGACTTGCCTGATTGAGCAGATTGGCATTGATCGACATGACAACACAATCTTTTTCAGCCCAGAGTTTCGCCTTTCGGGGCATGCTGTGAAGAATAGCTGACTCTCCGAAGCAATCCCCTGGTTTCAAAATCTTTACATCCTGATAAATATGTATGCTTGCTCTTCCCAGAGCAAGTATGTAAATATTTCGATCGTTTTCACTTTCCTCGATAATCCACGATTTCTCCGGATGAAAACTCCAGGATGAGATATTCAGCACCTCTTCGATATCAGAGTCCTGGAAGTGCCTGAATAAAAAAAGACGCTTCACATAGGATATTTTCTTTTTCTGATGCTTATGAATCACCTTTGAATCCGACCCTTTGATAATGGGCAAAAGTGCATCCGCAAACTCTTTTGCTGTCTGAAAGCGTTCATTCTTCATTTTGCTCATGGCTTTGCTTACCACAGCCTGAAAATCCGGAGCGATATCGGGAACAATCGATAGCATCGGTTCCGGTTCTTTATGGAGGATCTGATAAAAAACCTGAAATGGGTCTTCTCCTTGAAAAGGTCTCCTTCCGGTTAACAACTGGTAAGCAACAACACCCAATGAAAAAATATCCGACTTCCGATCCAGAGAATTCTTCGGATCGGTCTGCTCCGGAGACATATAATATAATGACCCTGTTGCACTTGAATCCTTTTCAAAACTTTCCTTCAGCAGCCGGGAGACACCAAAATCCATCAGTTTAACTTCACCGTTTCGAGTAAGCATAATGTTCGCTGGCTTGATATCCAGATGAACATATCCTTTATTATGAATATATTCAAGCGCATAACAAATATTGTAAAGAATCTCCGCGATTTGAATTGGAGGCAGCAGTTCCGGGGGTTTGCAGTGCTTTTCAAGCCCATTGCCGTCAATATATTCAAGGGCCATAAAAAACAAGCCTTTTTCAAACCCGGCATCATAGGTTATGGCGATGTTTGGATGGATAAACTGTGCCGCGAGTCTCGCCTCCTTCAAATATTGCCCATGATTCTTTTCATCCCATTCCAACAATCCGATGTCCGATGGATTGCTTACTTTCAAAGCCACATCGCGTCCCAGGAATGGGTCAATTGCCTTATAAACCGTTCCCATTCCTCCCTTTCCGAGAACAGATACGATATTATACCGGCTTAATTTCTGGATATCTTCCGTCAATGACATCGGAACAACCTGCTTTCCGCTATTGCTATATATGAGCCGCAATAATCCACATACCCGAAGTGTTTTTTTCAGTTATCATAGAAATAAAAAGAGAGATGAAAATAAATGGTTCAAAATGAAATTCTGAATAAAAATTTCCCTGGTCGTATCCGGAAACCTCAATTTTGAAATAATCCTACGGTATCCAGAGAATGTAATGTAAATATGCACAAAAGCTGCAAAAGTGTCAAGAGGCTGGAATTTCCAATATCGTATTTTATCTTGACTTATAGGCCAATTTGAATTACGATACGACTATAAACAATTGTGGGGTATGAAGTCTATTCAGCACAAATTTCACGTTTTATTCAGGCATACCAAAAACGACAGCCGATACGCATAAGATGTTTGAATCAAAATCAAAGCAGGCTGAAGACTTTCGATAGACAAAACGTCTTCCATAATCGGGATAACCGGATTTCTTGGCCATCTGCAATAGAAAATCCCACCGATTCTATACAATCCCCATTATCATACACGAAAACACGAATACGCTTATCATGCTTCGAACCGATTCAAAATACAGCCCGATTCAAAAGGCAACAGATAACATCAAATCCCATATTCTTTCTTTCGTAAAGAACCATCGGCTTTTCGTTTGTACGAAAGCCTTCCCCTGTTATGGGGATTCAACACAAATGTTTCCAACCACGGTAACATTTATCATCAGAAACAGTTAATTTTGAAGGAGGAGGTCAGGATTATGGCAGAAGGGATCGTAAAATGGTTTAATGACAAAAAAGGATTTGGCTTTATTGAACAGAATACCGGAGGAGATGTATTCGTGCATCACTCCTCCATCAATATGACCGGTTTCAGAACACTGGCCGAGGGAGAAAAAGTTTTTTTTGATGTTGAATTCGGCAATAAAGGACCGGCTGCGAAAAACGTCGTGCGTTCAGAATAGTGATCATCTCCTTGACAGGGGTACCTTGCGATAAGAAGGCCCCTGTCAACTTCCTTATAAAATGATTCAGATACAGGCGTATTCTGATCTGACAGGGGGTGCATATCAATCAATTGATTCATAAACACCCTGTATTGTATCCAGGCCCAGGAATCGACTGTTTCATGTTATACAGAAGGACGCTTGCAGCTTCCCAAAACTGCGGATTCTATATTATCTTTTTGTTCATATTGGTTTTATCCTCTATTGTACTATCCTGCGGAACAGACAACCCAAACCCGGAGAACTCGGTTCCCCAGCAATCCGGAGTAGAAAGATCCGTCGGTCCGGAAGGCGGTATTGTGGAAATAACCGATCCGGATCATTCTTCATTCGGAGCAAAGATCAAAGTCCCTCCCAATGCCCTTACAAAAACTACACTTCTCTCGATTCAGGAATCCAATAATGCAGCCTCGCCCCCATCTGAAGCCTTTCCCGCAGGAAATGTGATCAGTTTCCTTCCGGAAGGTGCGTTTTTCAAAGAAGCAGTGACCATTTCCCTGCCATACAAAGATAAAGATCATGATGGATATATTGATGGCACATCCATTTCCGAAGAAAACATCCGTGCCATGGTTTTCAACAAACAGAGCAAACTATGGCAGGATATTCGGCTGACCGGACTGGACACGGAAAACAATATTCTTCAAATACAGACAACTCATTTTACGGATTATGAAGCCATACTGTATTTAACCGAAAAATGTGTATCAACCGATACATTGATTCAAGCCGGTCCTTTTTATTTTACGCTCTATTTTGATTTCAGATCTGAACCGAACATCTATAAAACATCCGTATCGGATGTGGGCGCGGATTTGAATGTCGGAAATGCAACACTGATCGATAACAGCACTTCTGTGTTAGAAGAAGAAAATTTTCAAGATATGTTTGCTCAGGTCGTTGATGCAACCAAATGGTCCTGGTCATGGGAGGTCGTTACAGAACTGACCTTATTGGAAAACAAGGTCGGTCTTGCAGATGAAGAGGTCGTCGCAACGATCCTTGCTGCATCCCCCAAAAGTCTTCAATTTGAATGGAATTTTGATTATCAACAAATGGCCCCTTCTGAAATGCTGGTCGTAAAATTTATCGGCACAACGGATACTGTTTGCACATTGCTGGACAGAACACCGATTTCACCCCAAAACCTAACGATCGACCAGGCAACAGACTCCAGCATTCAACTCTCCTGGGATGAGGTGACCAATATTTATGGGACTGTTCAATACAATCTTTATATGAGTGAAAACAATGGTGCAACATACCGACGGATATCCACAAATAACACAAACACCGGCACGGCAAGTGGCCTTTCCCCTCTAACATCTTACCTGTTTCAGGTGACAACGCTATATGATAATCGATTGGAATCCGGTTTCAGCAGTGCGGTTACTGGAACAACGATCGCCCAAAACATTTTGCCAACCGCGCCGTCCAACCTTGTGTCATCGACCATAACCAATAATATGGCTTTTTTAACTTGGGATGCATCTTCAGATCAAGATGGAAATATTGGGTATTATATCATTTATATCAGCAGTGATGATGATAATTACTCTGTTTACTCAACCGTAACAACCACTTTTGCAAACATTACAGGGCTATCATCAAATACCACTTATTTTTTCAAAATTTCTGCGGTTGACAACCGGAATGATACTTCAGAACTGAGTGAAGCGCTTTCCATCACCACCTTGCAATAGTCCGGGCTGAATATAAAATTTTCCCAATGAATACTGGGTGCAATCAAAACTGTTGAATAATCGAATTATGTGGGAGCGGCTTCCAGCCGCGATATGGCTTTTTTCAAGATATCACGCAAGACATTACTGTCGCGGCAAGATGCCGCTCCCACAATGGGTGTAATCAAAACTGTTAGGCAATCGAAACCCAAAAGGTTTGACTACACCCATGAGTATCGGATGATTTGACATCCTTTTCACAGTTTTTTATACTGATTTTATAGCGGTTCTATTTGAATAATCAATTACCAGGAGAGAGTTATATCTATGCCAGAAACCCAGCATATCCTAACCAAAAAAAATTTCACACGCAGAGAATTCCTTCATGTCGCATCTATTGCTGCTGCCGGTTTTATAGCCGGATGCGCAGTGAATCCTGTAACCGGAAAATCTCAACTGATTTTGGTTTCAGAAGATAAAGAGATCCAGATGGACAGGCAAGGCTCTCCTTACCAGTTTTCAGCAGATTACGGCAGGATTCAGGATCCATCTTTAAATGACTATCTGAACCGGACCGGAAAGGCGATGGCAGCCAAAACCCATCGGCCCGGCATACCTTATTCGTTCCAGGGGGTGAATGCCACCTATATCAATGCCTATGCATTTCCGGGAGGAACAATCGCTGCAACCAGGGGCATCCTGCTGAGTCTTGAAAATGAAGCAGAACTGGCCGCCCTTTTCGGGCATGAGCTGGGTCATGTCAATGCAAGGCATACTGCCCAGCAGATGTCAAAATCCATGCTGACACAAGCCGTTGTCGGGGGAATTGCCGTTTATGCAGGGACTAAAAATACTGCATACTCGCAAGCAGTGTCATCAATCGGGATGCTCGGTGCTGGTGCGTATCTGGCCTCTTACAGCAGGGATAATGAACGGGAGGCTGACTCTCTGGCTTTGGAATACATGACCAAATCCGGTTATAATCCGGATGGTTGCACAAAACTAATGGACATGTTGAGAAGCATGTCCAAACATAAACCCAGCACACTGGAACTGATGTTCGCAACCCACCCCATGAGCGATGAAAGATACCAGAAAACCGTGGAAGAGATACAGGCCAAATACCGTGCAGACCAGGATAAGCCGGACTTTCGTGAACGGTTTATGGATCATACGGCTGGATTGCGGAAAATAAAAAAGGCTATTGAGCTGCTGCAAAATGGTGAAAAACTGATGGCAGGCCAGAAATACAGTTCAGCAGAAGAATCCTTTGCCAGAGCCCTTTCCATTGCACCCGATGATTATGCCGGATTGCTGATGATGGCCCAGTGCCAGATCATGATGAACAACAATTCCCGTGCTGAACAGTATGCGGAAAAAGCCAGCCAGGTTTTTCCGCAGGAACCTGGCTCATTGCACCTGAACGGACTTGCAAAACTGAACCAGAAAAAATTCAGCCCTGCTTTCGATCAATTCAGGAAATATGATACAATACTACCCGGAAATCCCAACACAACCTTTTATCAGGGATTTTGTCTGGAAAACATGAAACAGACAAAAACAGCCGCGGATCATTATAAAGCCTATCTTCAGGCTGTAAACCAGGGAGAAAAGGCAAAACATGCGTATCAAAAACTGATGGAATGGGGATACATCCGGCAGCCGGCTAAATAGTGTCTGTCTCCGGATATGCTGTTTATTTGCAGTTTTTTATTGAAATAATTCGAATTCCCGGTCATAATATAAATACAAACAGATTCATTCAAAATACCCCTCAGACAAAAAGAAAAGTTACCTTTTATTGGATTAAACAGATACAGATTTAACAAATCGTTATCATCAAAATTTCTGTTAAAGTGCATGATACAGGATAAGCAGTTTACACAGGAGGAAATATGGCTACCAAAGTGAATCCTACTTTCCAGAACCATCTCGTTTCAGTGAAAGAGGAAACCCGAAAATTTGAAAATGCTTTTCAAGGCGTATCCAGGATGATTCTGGAAAAGAAGATCGACAAGGTAGTGGTAAACGGAAAGACGACCTATGATTTTGAGATTTTTCGCAAGGGGAAAAAACACATTATCGGCATGTATGACGAGCTGAACAGTTTTGTCTCCTATGTAAAAGACGCTGCTGAAGGTGGTTCATCCAAAGAGATGGCCTATGTTCTGGTGGGGGAACCCGGCAACGGAAAAACCTTTTTTGTGGATTATCTGTGTGCAAAATACAGGGAATTTCTATCCATCCCTGTGAATAAAAAATATACCTTCAAGTTTATGAATCTGGACAAACTGGGAACCTATGGCAGAATCACGGCAATTGAATCCCAGACCTACGAAGACCCCATGATACTGGGGATGAACCTTTTTGAAGATCCGGATGAGAATAAAAAATTTCTTTCCCAAAAAGCCGGTTTTACTGACCCTGAAATCGAAACCCTGTTTGAAAACTACCGCCCGTTAGGCGCATGCAGCGGATATATCTGGAATGACATCCGCAATATAACAGACGGCAAAATCGCACAAATGATTAATTTTATAGAAATTGTGCCGGTTCCACTTACGGAAAGCCTGGGTACGATAACCGGAAAATATCCGGCAAAAGATAAAATCACTTCTTCTGCCGTCGATCTTTTGGGAGAAGAATCCATTCAGCGTCTGCTGCATATCACAGATACCAATAATCCATACCGGTTTGATTTAAGGCGGGGAGCATTGGCCCGTGTGGCCGGCGGAGGCATCCATTTCAGCGATGAGATCTATAAAAACAAAAAAGATCTTGTTCAGGTATATCTAGGTGTTATCCAGAACCGGAACATCGAGATGGACGGATTTAAATGGCCCATTGATACACTGATTATCGCAACCAGCAACAATTCGGAATTCAATCGATTCCTGGAAGAAAAAGAAGAAGCCCCGATTGTGGACAGATGCCGCATCTGCTATGTTTCCCATAATACAAATTATAAACTGCAGAAAGAATTAACAGACTATGCCATCGGCAGCGATTCCAAAACAACACTGACCATGGAAGCACTTCACCAGGACCCCAATCTGAATTATGCTTCGTCCGTGGCAATTGTCCTGTCCAGGCTTCCACGAACAGAGAAAATTACCCCGATTGAAGCCATGAAACTTGCTGCCGGTGAAGTCGCCGGAGAAAAAAGCATCAAAACACTGGCAGAAGTAATTGACACGCTGAACCAGGAACCTGACATAACCAAACGATTCGGACAAAAAGGATTGGGGCAACGAAACCTGGGCAGAGCCATTCAACTGATAGTTGAAAGCTCGGAAACCAACGAAGGCAAATGCATGTTTGCCTATGATATTTTTAAAACCATAGAACGTGTCATCCTGGACTATGTCAACGATGTCGCGGATCGGAACAAATACCTGGAAGACCTGAAAACCGCAAAAGGGCTTTACCGGGAACGCATCATGACGGAAATGTTCAACGCCTATATGGATGAACCATTGGCCATCACAAAAGATGTAATGAGCTATGTCAACATGATTATCGGGATTGATGCAGAAAATCTCGGCCCGGATAAAATGTGGAAATTCAAGGATCCTCAGACCGGAGAGCTGAAAGCGATCAAAATCGATAAACGTTATATCAACAGCATTGAAGAAAGATTGGGCCTGAAAACCGATGAGCAGCGGGAGACCTTCCGGACATCCATCCGGAAAATATATGGCCAGAAAATTTCACTGGATCCGAATTATAACTTTATGGACAATCTTGAACTTGTAAAAGCGGTTACCGACGTTCGTCTGAAATCCGATATTGCCGGAGCCGGAAGCCTGATCGGTGCCCTTGCAAACCGAACAAATGAAGAGAACAAACAATTATATGATCGTATGATCAATACGATGCTGAATAAGCTGGGTTACTGTAAAACCTGCGCTCAAAAAACAATCGAATATTTTTGTACCCAGGAAGATGAGAAGTAGTTGAGATATGGATCCAAAACTCTATATATATTATCAGGAGCTCAAGGAAAGAGGGCTGTCCGCTGAACAGGAGAATCTCATCCGGGAAGAGATGAATTTCCCGGGAACCCATTCTCCTGAACCGAACCCTGGGGAGTTGAATCTTCACAGAACAGGGAAACCAGCGTTCAACCCCGTTGACCTGTACTCGTGGAATGATTTAACTGTTCTTCACCGGAATCCCCCACCGGTGTATTCTTATGTTACAGCGCTTCGGTCACTGGATGATCTTCTTAAACGGGATAAACAGCGTGAAGAGGATAACTTTCCCCGGAAAGTAAGGGTCGGCAGACTGGTCAAACCAGGGAAAGGCGGAAAAAATAATGTCATCATCGTGCCCACAACTGTTGAAGAAAAATTCATCCATGATTCTTCCTTTGGAAAAGAGGAAGAAGAAACCATGGGAGGAGCCGGTGAAGGAGAAGAAGGAGACATTCTCGGCGAGCAACCCATACGACCTGAGGATGGTCAGGATTCAAGCGGCCCTGGTGAAGGAGAGGGAGGCGCCCATGAGATCGAATCCAGCGCATATGACCTTGGAAAAATTCTGAGTGAGCAGTTTGAGCTGCCCAATATAAAAGACAAAGGGAAAAAAAGATCCCTGACACGTTACACCTATGACATGACCGATAAAAACAGGGGTTTTGGTCAGATTCTGGATAAAAAAGCGACCCTCCGTAAGGTACTGGAAACCAATATCGCTCTTGGAAATGTCCCGGACTACTGTAACATTGATCCGACACGCTTTATCATTGCTCCAAGCGACAAAGTATACCGAATTCTTTCACGGGAAAAGGATTATGAATCCCAGGCTGTTGTCTTTTTCCTGAGAGACTACTCCGGGTCTATGTCCGGAAAACCGACCAGCCTCATTGTGGCCCAGCACGTTTTGATTTACAGTTGGCTTGTATATCAATACTCCATGCAGGTAGAATCACGATTTATCCTTCATGATACGGAAGCCAGAGAGGTTCCTGATTTTTACACCTATTACAACTCAAAGGTAGCCGGAGGTACAAAAGTATCTTCGGCCTACAAACTGGTGAACGAAATCGTTGAGAAAGACAATCTTGCACGGAATTATAACATTTACGTTTTTCATGGCACAGATGGTGATGACTGGGATACTGACGGAAAGGAAGCCATTCCGCTTCTGGATAAAATGACAACTTATGCCAATCGAATCGGAATCACCATTGCCGAACGTGCATATGGCTCCAAAAAAGAGAGTGAAGTTGAAAAATATATCAAAAAATCAAACCTTCTTACACAAAAACCAAAGCTGATCCGGATGGACATCCTGAATGAGAATGCAGATGAGCCACGGTTAATTGAAGGAATCAAACATCTTTTATCCGAGTGATGTATGGAACTGATTAATCAACATACCAAAAAAATCATGGAAGGCTGCAAGGAGCGGGCAAGGGATGCAGGGCTTTCCTTTGATAACGAAACGCTTGAATACATCGTAACCAACCGGGATCTTCTGGAGCTTTCCCCCAAAGTCATGATACCAACCCTTTATGACTACTGGGTACATGATGTAGAAGTTCTCAAGGAACAGGGGCGATATGAATTATACCCCAGCAACCCATATGAAACCGTCATCAACACAAGGCCGGCCATATCCTTTTATAATGACAACAATCCGGACTGGCTGAACGTCATGATTTTCTATCATGTTCTGGCTCACATCGATTTTTTTCAGAACAACCTCTATTACCGTCATACCTGGGACTTTGATTTTACAGGCCAGGCCCTTGCAGATAAACGCCTGATTGCAAGACTTCGCTCTGAAAAAGGAAGATGGGTGGATTACATAATTGAATTCGCCCGCGGTATTGATAATGTTGTCGGGTATTTCAAGGAACTGTCTCAATACAATGGGGCATTTACGCCTTTCAAAACCAGCCGGTTGGATTTTTATTTTGATCTGTTTCTTCAAACAGAAAAAAAGATACCCATACACGAGTATATCCAGGAGCTCGAAAGATACAATCAATCTATTCGAGAGTTGGGCGAGTCAGGTGAAAAATCATTTTTCTCCGCAGTAACAACAAAATATCCGGAGTTTGAAGCCATTTATGAAAGATATTGTGAGGAAAAAACAAAACCATTCATCGATTTGCCCCAGTTCCTGATCGAACACTCGCCGTTTTTAAACCAGAATGAAAACCAATGGATGAAATCCATTCTGCAGGTGGTCCGGAAAACATCCCTGTTTTTTCAGCCTCAGATCCGAACAAAAATCATGAATGAAGGCTGGGCAAGTTATTGGCATGAGGTATTGTTTTTAAAGGACGACCGTATCAAGGGGCATGAAGTGGAGTTTGCCCGCGTAAATGCAGGAGTTACTGCCCTGCCCCGTGTTGGGCTGAACCCATATGCGCTGGGCATGCGTCTTTTTTATCAACTGGAAGAGATCGCAAACAAGGGCAAATATTCCATGAAATTCCGTCAGATCCTGGACTCCAGAACCCGGGACAAGTTTGATCAACAGACAGGAAAGGGAAAGGAATTCATATTTTCCATCCGGAAAAATCTCGCTGACTTTCTGTTTGTGAACACCTTCATTGATCAGGACTTTGTTGATAAAAACAGATTGTTTGTCGCCGGCAGAAGACTCAATCAAACCAAAACAGCCTGGCAGTATTATGTAAAAAGTAAAAAAGCAGAAGATTATCGGAAAATGATCACGGATGCACTGTACCATCCCCCTCATATTGAAATTGACCAGACAAAAGGCCATAATGGATCATTATATCTTGTGCATCATTTTGAAGAAAAACCGCTTGTAAAAGATTATATCAAAAATACGATGCTCGGAATCGAATATTTATGGGGTGCACCTGTTCATCTTGAAACAACGGAACCAGCCGCAGATACTCCACCGAAATGGAGTCTCTCCATGCCCTTTATGGGAGGTACACCTCAAGAAGAAACAAATCGAGGATTGGGGATGAAACTTTCAAGAGTATTGTACACTATGGAAAAACGAAAACTGACCCGAAAAGTTTTATAATTATACTTTGGATTGTTTGGAAATTATGAACACCTTTGAAAAAGCATTTTCCAATTTAAATACAAGTATGGGGGAACGGGATCAACGGGCTTCAATCCCCTTTAAAGAGTTTCTGAAACTTCTGTCGGAAAAACCCGGATTGATCATGCGAAACATTTTTCGGACGTTTCACGATATGGTCATTTCTTATGTTGAAAAAGGGGAAGATGAATATTCCGATGATCCGGAATCGATTCATTATGTCGGATATGACTGTTCCAAACTCTTTATTGAGAATGTCGACAATCCGTTTTTTGCAGACCGCCTCTTTGCGAACCGTCTCATCAATCTTGCAGAAGCACTTCGCCATGGAGCCCAACAGAATAAAATTTACATTTTTGAAGGGCCGCCCGGATGTGGTAAAAGTACTTTTTTAAACAATATACTCAGAAAATTTGAAGAATATTCCCATTCTGAAGAAGGCCTCCGCTATGAAACCATCTGGAGGATCAACCGAAAATTTTTTGGTACTCCCATTGATGCTGAAACCTCACCTTCAGCAGAGAGGCTGATCCAACTTCTGATGAAGACAGCAGGCGGAAACCCGGGAAAAAATTACAAACCACCTCATGTCCCCAGCGGCACAGACGAATTCATTGAAATCCCTTGCCCGAGCCATGACAATCCCATCATGATCATCCCCAAGCATTTTCGCAGAGCCTTTTTCGATGATCTGTTTAAAAATGATGAGTTCAAATTTATCCTTTCTTCTGAAAAGGACTACGCGTGGGTTTTCCGCGATACCTCCTGTACCATATGCAGCTCTTTGTATAGCGCCCTTCTGGAGAATCTGAAAGAACCGGAAAAAGTATTTGAGATGATTTATGCCCAGCCCTATAAGTTCAACCGGCGCTTGGGACAGGGAATTTCCGTTTTTAATCCAGGTGACAAACCCTTGAGCAGGCCGGTACTCACAAATGAAATTCTGCAACAGAAAATCAATACCATTCTGCGGGACAGCAATCAGGTGGAATATATCTACTCCCGATATGCAAAGACCAACAATGGTATTTATGCACTCATGGATATCAAGTCAAACAACACGGATAGACTGATTGAACTTCATAATGTTATCAGTGAAGGTGTTCACAAGGTTGAAGACATCGAAGAAAATGTAAATTCTCTTTTCCTTGCTGTAATGAATCCGGAAGACAAAGCAAATCTGAAAGATTCACGATCCTTTCTGGACCGCATCGAATACATCAATATCCCCTATGTCATGGATCTGAATACAGAGGTCAAAATTTATCAAAATACATTCGGAAAACATATTGAAGGCAATTTCCTCCCACAGGTGATTGCCAATTTTGCAAGAATGATCATCTCCACAAGGCTCAACCCGGAATCCAAAGCTCTTCTCGAATGGATCGGAAACCCTGAAAAATACCGTCTCTATTGTGATAAAAATCTTTTACTTCTAAAAATGGAAATCTATCGCGGTGTAATCCCGACATGGCTCACCGGAGAAGACCGGAAACGGTTTACCGCCAAACGGAGACGAACCATCATTGAGGAATCGAATAAAGAAGGTTCAAAAGGGATTTCCGGAAGAGATTCCATTAACCTGTTTAATGAGTTTTATTCCATATATGCCAAAGAAGATAAACTCATCAACATGTCCATGCTGTGTAAATTTTTTGAACATTATCAACAGGAAAAGAAAAATATCATCCCTGAAGGTTTTCTGGATTCACTGGTTTGCATGTATGATTACAACATTCTTCAGGAAGTCAAAGAAGCCCTTTACCTGTATAATGAAGAACAGATTTCAACCCATATCCAGAACTATATTTTTGCCATTAACTTTGAATCCGGTTCCGTCGCACAATGTCATTATACAGGTGAGAAACTTGAAATCACCGAAGAGTATTTCCGTCGTATTGAAAATTTTCTGCTTGAGAAAAAAATTGATGACAAGTCACGACTCTCTTTTCGTAAAGATGCGCAGAAAGAATATACCTCAAAAACCCTGACCCAGGAAATCATGACCGAAGAAAAGCCGATTCAGGAAACAGAGCTTTACCAGAAATTAATGGAACGTTATGTGTACAATCTTAAAGAGAAAGTATTGGATCCTTTTCTGGAAAATGAAAATTTCAGACGAGCGATCAAAGATTTTGACGAAGAAGATTTCAAAACATATGATAAAAAAATCCGCGAGGATGTTACCTCCTTGATGAACAACCTGTATACCCGATATAATTACTCTAAAAAAGGCGCCAAAGAAATCTGTATTTATGTCATTGACAAAGATCTCACCCGGAAATATGCATCCGCTTCCTGACCGGTTCTTTGTGATGATAAAATAACCATCCCGCTCTTTTCCTTTGACACCTACCCCGGTGTAATAGTATAGGACACCCTATAATTACATCCCACTGCCGCTGGATGAACTGACCATCCGGCCAATCGTTAAAAATCTGAAATACCCATTTCAGCACATCAAGGAGGGAAAATGATGTCCATATTCAGCAGGCTTTCTTCTTTACGATGGATTGTTCTGTTTTGCCTGTTTTCAAGTTCCATAGTTCAAGCTCAAGATGTTTTACGGGCAAGCGTCTCTTCTCAGATTTCAGAAGCCTATGGAAAAAGAATTCTGCCAATGTTTGAAAAAAAAACCGGAATCACGGTTCAGCTTTATGTCGGACCTTCTGAAACCGCAATTCAGAGGCTGGTAAACAACTTCAGCGATATTGCGATTACAGCCGTCAGTCTGCCCAATGAGTTAAAAGAAAGCGGCTTTGTTGAAATTCCGTTTTGCCGGGACTCCCTTGCGGTGATCACCAACACACAATGCACGCTCACACAGCCCTGCAATATCGATAACCTGACTCTTACTCAGCTCCGGGACATCTTCAGCGGCCGAATCTCCAATTGGAAAGATCTGGGCGGACCAGACCAACGCATCATAACAATCGTTCCCGGCCCGGAAACCGGGGAGTTTAAAAATTTCAAACAGCTTGTCATGAGACTGAAAGAGATAAAGTATGATTTTATTACATACCAGTCGACCATGGTAATTGAAGGGGTAAAGAGTATCCCTGGTGCAATATCCATTATCGCCCAGGGGGCAATTCCCAGGGATCTTTCTGTAAAAACAATAAAAATTGATGGATTGGCACCGACCAATAAAGAGTATCCGATCTACCTGATCTTTTCTTTTGCTACAAAAGGAACTCCCGGACCACTGGCTCAGGCGACCATCAATTTCGCTCTCTCTGAAGATG
This sequence comes from Desulfobacterium sp., assembly GCA_013824585.1. Taxonomy (GTDB): domain Bacteria; phylum Desulfobacterota; class Desulfobacteria; order Desulfobacterales; family SURF-7; genus QZKS01. The sequence continues at coordinate 14,377 of PNOB01000066.1, forward strand.
GAATCCAGTTCATGAAGGAAAGAGGGATGTTTCCGATTATCGAGTAATCTATAACAATTCAGTCTGTTTAAAAAAAGGATCCGAAATGAAAAGAGCCTATATTTTTTCACTGCTTGTTTTTGTTATCGCCCTGCAATATCTCACAGGATGTGCAACAGCACCCAATACGCAAGAAAATGATACAAATAAGCCCCGTTTACAAAAAGTAAAAGAAAAACTGGATGCGGCTGCAGATAAATATTTTCCTCAGGTTCCGGATAAAAGCCTGGGAAAAAGCATGCCTGGTGAACCGATTGGCTATGCTTATGATTTTATGAAGCCATCCGATAAAACCGGGAACCTGGTATTGTTAAAAATACCCATGTGCATGGAAAAAAGAGATCAATTCATCTCTTATACAGATCGGGCGAGCAATGCAGCAGGCGTGGCAGCAGTTCTCGCAACCCCTCTGATACTTTCCGCACCTGTTCTTGTGGACCCGGTTTTTTTTATTGAAAGAGGCCTGAAAAAAAGCCGTAACAAAACCATTGAAAAAACAGGTACCTTATCAACAGGCAGGGCGCTCCTCTGCGGCGAAAAAGAGCCGGCTCCAGGGGAAACACTGATTATTCAATCCACCGGAGACATGCCCCTGACTTATATAAAAACGGACAATCAGGGCCGATTTTCCATTAATGATATTTTCTCCAAGGCCGGAGACTCTCCATCCCTGAACATTTTTATCAAACAGGAAAATTCCTCGTACTACCTTACAACGATGTTCAACAATGAGTGATTATCGACAATCATGGCCTCATGTGGCAATAATGAGGCTGTATGATTTATACTGCCATCTATTGAACAACTTGATGAATAATCTCTGAAATATATGATTGGTACTTT
>PNOB01000067.1 GCA_013824585.1 Desulfobacterium sp.
CCTGGATCGTCAGACGGAGATCGTTTGTGCTTTCCTCAATCTGCAGGGCATATGTTTTTTCCAGATAATCCGCCAAGGGTTTGTCCGGAATCGATTCGATCTCCTTTTTTTCCGATTCCAGAAGTTCCAAAAATTTCCAGGTTTCATGGATTTTCTTTTTATTCATCAGAACCAGCATCAATGGATAGTTATCTTCCGGATTCCCTCTCTGATAAATATCTTCAAGCGCCACCCCGTATCGATCTTTAAAATCCGTAACAACCTGCAAGGCACTTTGATAATGACAGACATCTTTGAAAATGAATGATTTCAAAATATAGTATTCCGGTGTGAAATAATTCTGAAAGCTCGGCGCCTCAAACGCATATAAAAAGCCCATGGCTTTTTCAGGATTGCCGATCCGATAATGAGCCCATGCTCTTTCCAGCAGATTCTGGGATTGTTCAAGGATGTTTTTTGTTATTTCACTATACAGCTTGTCCGCCTCTTTATACGCCCCTTTTTCATACAGAAGACGGGCAATGGTTTTACGGACTTCATTCTTTAAAGAATTATCCTGCAAAGGGCTTTCCATAATCTTTTTCAAAAGGACAATCGCCTCATCAACCTGACCGGTATGTACCCGCATCAAGGCCTGATAGTATTGAAACTGATAAAAATAGTAGGTACCGGGTTTTATTTTTTTGAAATGGTCGTCGCCCCATGAATTAAAACCATGCTTCCAATCATAAACCCCCTGATGATAATGGATAAAATCCGCAAGCTCATCCCCCACAAAGCCATACTCCTGGTCACAGATCACTTTGTTGATAACCAGATCATGGTCAAAGGGGGATGTACGGATTGTATTTTCAAAAAACTCTAAACAGTATGAAACAATTTTCGGATTCGGTTTCCGGATGACAAGCTCGGAAAGGGTATCCACCGAAGCATGAGAGAAGCCTGATTTTTTTAGGCAGATCCCGAAAAAGAATTCAGCCCATTCATAATCTGCATCGTCCGGCGAACTGTTACTCAGATACTGATAAAACAAGGGACAGGCATCCTTGTAATCCTTATCTTCAAACAGATCATAACCCTCCTGAAAGGCTTTCTGAGCCATTTCACGATTCTTATTTATCGAAGTATCCACACTGCCGGATTCGGATACACCACTCTTCTCTGCATTGTTTTCATTCCCAACAGAAAATGCATTGTTCCTGAAAAACAATACAAGCAGGATAACCAGCAGAAAAAGTATTTTTTTATTCATTTTCATCATTTTTCTTTAAGTAGGTTTTCATCATATCCACTGTCTGATCCTTCTCTGTTTCCCGGGGAGAAAGATTAAACCGGAAGCCAACTGTACAACCGATAAATATATTGTTTACGGTTTCTTCTTCTTTGAACGTAATCAAATCCCGAATTTCAATGTTCAGACACAGGGTCTCTGTAATGAAATACCGGCTTCCATAACCAAGATTGATAGACAGGGCATTTTCTGTTGATGGATCACCGTAACTGAACTGCCTCTCGTAATTGACAACACCTCCTCCAATCAGGAAATAGCTTTCCTTGTTGACAATCCCTTTATTCCATATGGATTCTTTTCCATAAAATGGTTTCATCATGATGCTGGAATGGATCATATATTTGGGTTCACTGAATTCAGAGGGGGTGACACCGAAATCAATTTCAAGTTTACCTTTTAGATCTTTTTCCTGATTGACAAAATACAATCCTCTTGCCACTTCCCAGGCCCAGTTTTCATTAAAGTTATAGGTATAACTGACGCCGACAGGAAGGACTTCATAAAAATCATCATCCGGGATATAGCCGAGTGGCAGTCCCAGCTCATGACTCTTGTGAAAAATTCGTTTTTGAATGGCCGAAACCGGATCTTTGGGGTCTTTGTCTTCACAGATTCCCCAGATCGGATTGAAAACCGCCATCAGGATCAGGGCAAAAATCGTTACTCTTTTCTTCATGTTTTCTCTCTCCTAAACAGGATTATGATTACGGGTCAGAACCCGACAATATCAAAAACAAATGGATACGATACAATCACTTCACTTCCTTGTGGCTGAGGAAACTGCCAGGTTTTAATGGCTGCTTTTATGCAGGAGTGAATTTCATTTGAATTAATGGAAGAGGATTTGATCTGAACCATCCCGACCTTTCCGGAAGCTAAAATCTTCCATTCGAAAACCACCTTCCCCATGATGGATGGGTTTGAAATCAATGCTGTTTCATAGCAGTAACTGATCTCATCCAGATGCTGATCAATTACCTTTTTCACCGCTTCACGACTCATGCCCCCCCGCACTCCGACTGCCATACGCAATTGCGCACTCAATTGCGCAGATACCATTCCCTGAACCTGTTTTTGTCCGATCTTCCCTTTTTCAAGTGCCGCAACCGTTCCCTTTCCTTCTGCTCCGTAACTTCGCAAAACCTGAGAAGAACCTTTGGTACTGACAATCCCGGTATTGGAAATCTTTGGAATTTCGATCCTGGCATTCCCGAGGTTTCCAACAATTCCACCTACCTTGAATTTTGCATTACCGGAATGAACAGAAGAAACCGCATCCAGATTTGTGACCGCTGCCATCGCTGCCTGGGGTTGAATACCCACGCTGTTCCCAAGCATGCTCAACAGCCCTTGCTGATTGATGTTTCGATTCGAAATATTCCCCTCGCCAAAACCACCGCCTGCTTGCGGTGATCGGGAAACAACCTGGTTGCCACTCCTTTTGCTGCTTCCTGTACCTGATCCGGATGTTTTTTCCCGGTTCTCCATTGTTTTGGATATCATTTTCCTGTTATTCATTACTTCAGGTGATTTTTTCTTGCTCTCCATTACAATCTGCTTCTTTTCAACCTTAGGTTCAATGATCTGTGGTTTCACTACCGGCTTCTCTACCGGTCGTTTCATTGTTATGATTTTTGAAAGTTCGGATGTATCGATTTTTACAAAATGTGTTTCAGGTGGCAGGGGTTCAGGTTGCTTCACGGAATTAAAAAAGCCGAGGAATACAAGAAGAAACAGATGAAAGATCGAGGATTTTATCATGTACTTATGAAATACTTTTTCCTCTTGTTCCGGTAAGGTGATCGCCGGACTCTCTTCCACACAAATTGATCGTATGATATAATCAAAAATACCATCGGTAACGGTAACCATTTCCCCCATCTGGATGGGGTATTGAAAAATTCCTTCATTTTCATTTTGCAGACTCGCTGTTTTTTTCAAATGATCTGTCTTTACCGCATCAGAGCCATTTTTCAGGATGGTGCCCCAGACATGATCGCTGAAGTAAAAAAAGCAGGTACCTTTTTCTGAATGTTCAGCCAGGAGAAATTTTTGGTCTTTGGATCGGATATGATATTGGTTCTTAGGCTTTAAAAAAAAGATATCCACCATCGTACTATTCTTGAATTTTGTCACCTCCACATTGATTTCCCGGTTATCTGCAGAGATTTTCATATTCCGGCCATCATTCAGAATCATCTCTTTGAGCGCAAACAGCGCTTCACGGTCCTCATCTTCATCTTCGTCTTTATCCGTATTTAGAAACGGATAACCATTTTTTCGAATACTGTCCTTTTGATTTGCCGAATGTTTGTCATGTTGTCTGTTTTCATGGGTCTTAACTTCCTTTACTACCGGATGAACAGTTTCAATATTCGATTTTGCAGCAATCGATATCCCTTCCGTTTTTTTCGGTAATACACCATTCTTTCTTTTTTTCAGTATATTCTGTTTATCTGAAACCGGATTGGTACTCTCCAGAAGCTTGATTTTGATTGTATAAGGCCCGATATCCAGATAATCGAATCTGCCCAAAATCGCTGTCTCTGTCGGTTGATTGTTGATCAGAACATTCTCATCCCTGTTCTGGGAGATCACCACAATCTGATTGTTTTTCAGATATACAATCGCATGAATATCTGAAATGTCATTCCCTTTCAGAACCAGATCCGCCTTTTCACTGCTGCCGATACTGATTTTCTCTTTGTAAAAACAGTCCCATCCGATATGAACTTCTTGTTTGAAAATGAAAAACTGAGAAATCATGCTTCCTACGCCGGATTCTTTTGTATCGGTTGGGATGGTTTCCAATCTTTTTTTCTCAAGATTTGTGTTCTGATAACTCATGTTTCCTTCCCCGGATCGTGCTTATGGAGCCAATTTCAAAAGTCTGTTGTTGTAGTTCCGGCGAAAACTAGAATCCAGTATTTTCGGCTCTTTTCTAGGCACCGATTTTCGCCGGTGTGACGCTTTTTAATAGTTTTGAAATTAGCTCTATGGTATAAAGTTACGGTTTTTTCGAACCTGTCTTCCGATCCTTTTCCAACTCTTCAAATTGAAAATCTTCCAGAATTTCATCACGGTAATCGGATCGGCATTTCAGCATGCTGCTGATGTCTGATTTTTTTCGCTGCAACAGGTACACAGCCCCTGACTTAATGGACTGACCCATGATATACGAATTCCCGAAATCGATCCTTTTCATCAACGCTGTCTTTTCCGGATCCTGCTTGCCGGAAATTCCAGCTTCGTCGGTACTTCCCGCCAGGGAACTCCCACCTCCAGAACCCGCTACAAGCAATAGAGCAACAAGCACAGTCTGAATTGATTTTTTGATACCTTTTTTCATGGACACAACCCTTAATCCCTTTTTATTTTTTTAATACACCAAACTGAAAATTGGGGTATCCTGCCATTCCGGCAGTTTTAATGATGCTGTTGACCGTCTTGAAAGAGAGTCGTTTGTCGCATAAAAACAGAATCGACACCTCTTTATCCGCTTTTGGATCATCATTTTTTTTCTCTTTATGATATGCCATCAACTCCTTATACAGCACTGACTCTTCCAGTTTGGATGGATTCAGCCCTTCGATCTTTCCATCCTGAATCCCGGCAATCCGCACATCCCCCAGATACAGGCTGTCCCGGGATAGAACCAGTTTGATATTGTCATTGTAGTCCAGCTTTGCATCCGATACCGGCAATTCCAGATTCTTTTCCAGGGTCATGGTTTCCGGTTTATCCGAAAATGAGAAAAGCAGGAAAATAAGAATAATGGTAAACATGTCCATCATGGAAGTTAACTGCAATTTAGGTGGAACAAACTGGTTTCGTCTATTTCGTCTGCCAAGAGCCATTGATGATTACCTCACGTTACAAATATTCCCGATCACCCTACTTTTCCGGAAAGAACTACTTTCGGGAAAAGGGGATTTTCGTTATAATACCTTGCTACATCCATAGTCTGAATGATTGTCTCATATACGACATTTTCCTCCGGAATAATAATCACCGTATCACTGGCAGGAAAACCGGATTTGATCTTTTCAAGACAATCCGATAGTGCTTTCATGGTCTGTTCATCGCTGTTCTTTCGATCAATCGTTCTTTCCAGACCTTTCAGCAGCTCGACTTCGACCTCTCCGGAAAGGGCTGACACATCGATCTGTTTTTCCTTGATCTCCACAATAACGGTCAACTTGATTTCCTTTTTTGCTTCCTCTTCCATATCTTCATTCTGCTGGGAAAGAACCGGTACGGAAGTGTTAATCGCCTTTAGATGGTAAAAGCTTGCAGACATCAACAGGAAAGGAATCAGTACAAGGAACAGATTCATGACCGGAACCATATCCGGATCATCCTCTTCCCTATTGGCTTTACGCTGTTTTCTCAGGATTGACATTGCAGCTCCTTTTCCCTCTTGATCGATGAAAGGACATTGAACAGGCTGAGTGCTTTTGCCTCCAGTTGTTCAATAATAAATTCTCCCCTGTTGTTGAGGAAATAAAAACCAACCAGACAAGGGATGGCCACAATCAATCCAAATGCAGTCGTCAGCATTGCAACCGATATACCACTTGCAAGAACCTCTTGTTTCATGGCTCCTGTTGCAGTGCTTAAGCCTTCAAAAGCGCTGATCAGACCGGCGATCGTTCCCAGCAGGCCAAGGAGTGTTGAAATGTTTGCAAACATGGTAAGCAGATTAATACGGGCTTTCACAAGGGGTATCTCTTCCAGAATTTTTTCTTCCAAAGCCCGTTCAATATCCTTATCTCTCTTGTCCGACTTTAAAAGACCTGCCTTTAAAATCCTTCCTAAGGGATGTTTTTCAATCCTTGCACACTCCTCCATTGCTCCCCGGAAATTGGTTTCATGAAGTTTTCTCAAAATTTTTTGAAACGGACTGTCCATATTCAATTTCAGACGAAAATAAAGGAAACTTACCCTTTCACAGAACAAGGCAAAAGCCACAATTGAAACCACCAGAATGACATACATAAACATTCCGCCGCTATGAAATAATGCAAACATAAAACCTCTCCTTGATGATTGTTGCCGTATATTTTTGATTATCCAAAACCCTTTCATTCATGGCTGTTCGCAGTTTCAATTTGTATGCCACTGCTGAAATAGCATGACAACATTTCAGAATGATTATGTATTTTTAAGTTTTCGTTCTTCTTTGTGCAGCGTTGAACTTTCTATATTTCACGGCTGCATGTGAAATTTCATCACTGTTCCCATATTTCATCAATCTGTTTTCAGTCACGCAAAAAAGCCATGGAATCATACTCACCAGCAATCCCAGACTTCCCGGATTTTTGATATCGCAATGAAAAAAATAGAAATGTGCTTGCAAAACCAGTTGAAATTGTTTAAGATAATATAAATACAAACAAGCAAAAAAGACGAAATCAGGATTGATCCTCTTATGATGACTGAGAACAGGCAGAAATATCCTATACTGAAACGCATGCTGCAATTCATTGCCGCACCTACGGTGATCAATGTTGTATTGCCGGTCGGTCTTACTGTTGTTCTGTTTATAGGTGCTGTTTTTTTCCTGACCCTGCCCTCTTTTGAAGCCAATCTGATATCTGCAAAACAAGAAACCATCAAGGAATTGACATCCCTGACCTGGGAGATCCTGAACGGTTTTGAAAAAAAGATTCAAACCGGAGAGATGAGCCGATCTCAGGCGCAGCAACTGGCCAAAGAATACATCCGTGATCTGCGGTATGGCCCGGAAAGAAAGGATTATTTCTGGATCAATGATATGCATCCCACCATGGTGATGCATCCGTATCGGCCTGAGTTAAACGGTTCAGACCTGACCAACTTTACTGATTCCAAGGGCAACCGTCTTTTTATCGAAATTGTAAAAGCAGTAAAGGTAGACGGGCAAGGTTATGTCCAATATATGTGGCAATGGAAGGATAATCCGGACCGGATTGTTCCAAAGCTATCCTATGTAAGAGAATTCAAACCCTGGGGATGGATCATTGGAACCGGAATCTACCTGGATGATGTACAGACAAAAATCCATCAGCTCAGCCAGAATCTTCAATATCTCTTTTCCGTCATTCTTTTTTTCATCATTCTGCTTTCCTTATACACCATCTGGCATGCCAGACAGAATGAAAAGAAAAAAAACATCGCCGAAACCTCTCTAAAAAGCAGTGAGGAGCGATACCGGACCATTCTGAAGATTTTTGAGGATGGATATTTTGAAGTGGATCTGGCCGGTAATATGGTTTTCTGTAACGATTCCATGAGCAAACTTACAGGTTTCCCGAAAGAAAAACTTTTGGGAATGAATAACCGCAATTATATGGATGATGAAACAGCCTATAAGGTCTACAAAACATTTAATGAGGTATACAGAACCGGGAAACCGAATAAAGGTATTGACTGGAAACTTTCCCGGCCGGATGGTACAAAAAAATGGATTGAAACATCCGTGACCCTTCTATATGATTCGGATAACCAGCCAGCGGGATTTCGAGGAGTTGTCCGCGACATCTCGGAAAGAAAAACTGCAGAAGAATCTCTACAAAAATCCAAAAACAGATATCAGGCGATTGTGGAAGATATGCCTTCCATGATATGCCATATCCGGACTGATTTTATTCTGACATTCGCCAATGACAATTACTGCAGATCCTTCCACACAACCCCGGACAAACTGATCGGCCAAAGCCTTGAAAATTTCATCCCAAAAGAGGAATGGGTGAAAGTAAAAAATCATTTCCTTTCTCTTTCTATCCAAAATCCAATGAAAACCCATATCCGGGAAACGGTTTTGCAAACCGGGGAAATCCGATGGAAAGAATGGACGGATCGTGCCTTGTTCAATGAGAGGGGAGAACTCACGGAGTATCAAACCCTGGGCAGGGATATTACCGATCAGAAGCTGGCGGCACAGGAGAAGGAAGCCCTTGAAAAACAACTGCGGCATTCCCAGAAAATGGAATCCATTGGTACGCTTACCGGCGGCATTGCACACGATTTCAACAATATCCTGAGTATCATTCTGGGTAATACGGAAATCGCCATGGATGACGTACCGGAATGGAATCCGGCCCGGAAAAATCTGGCAGAGATACGAAATGCAACCCTCCGGGCCAAAGATGTGATACAGCAGCTTTTAAGCTTCACCCGAAAAGCCGAACACCAGTTGAAACCCCTGAAGATCGATCTGGTTATTGAGGAAACCCTCACGCTTTTGCGAGCCTCTATCCCACCCAATATCACAATCCGAAAAACGGTTCATGAGCCCATTGGTATGGTCATGGCCAATCCCACACAGATCCACCAGATCATACTGAATCTATGTACAAACGCAGTTCATGCCATGGAAAATAGAAAAGGGATGCTGGATATCGAACTATCCAATACCTTCATTGATAAGCCTGATTTGAAGAATGATCCGGGTCTTTCTGCCGGAAATTATGTTCTTCTTGAGGTTCGCGATAATGGGGAAGGAATTGACGAAGGTGTGATTGAAAAAATTTTCGATCCCTACTTTACCACCAAAGAGATTGGTAAAGGAAATGGCATGGGGCTTTCCATAGTACACGGCATTGTCAAAAATCATAGTGGGGATATCAAGGTGATAAGCCGGATCAATGAAGGAACCAGTTTTCGTATCCTGTTTCCGATCGTGAATGGTGAATATGAGAAAGAAAAAAAATCATCCTATGAAATTCCCAAAGGGAATAGCACAATCCTGTTTGTGGATGATGAAGAATTAATCGTACAGATTACCCAAAAGCAGCTTGAGAGGCTTGGCTATCATGTGGAAGCAGAAACCGATCCACTCAGGGCTCTGGACAGATTTACAGCTGAACCGGATCTTTTTGACCTGTTGATCACCGATATGACTATGCCGCAAATGACCGGGGAAGAACTGGTTCAGGAGATCAAAAAAATAAAACCCGGAATACCCGTCATTATCTGCACAGGTTATAATGATAAGATAACAGAGGCGATTTCAAAAAAGATCGGAGCCGGCGGGCTGTTGATGAAACCCTTTGGTATCAATGAACTTGCAGTCATGATCCGGAATGTGCTGGATGCAAAAGACTAAGGGTTGTGATGGATAAATGAAACCAGATCTTCTTAAAACTCAATTATCCTTTCAGAACTACCCGTTGTGATCCGAAAATCATCGAACTGGGTAACAGAATCGGCTTTTGTCCAAAGCCCCACATATCCTGCAAAGGATTGTTGTGACTGGTACTCCATAATCAGTTCATCGTTCACGAAACCTTTGAAGAGATCCCCTTCTGTCTCAATCCTTACCCCATACCATTCACCCGGATCGATTTTCATTTTGGCAGCCTTGCGCTGTACTCGTTTAGCATTTTCAAACTCAAATAATATGACGTTGTCTTCAAGGGCATTGATTCTGAAGACAAAATAATTGCACACATCCTTTATGCCAAACGCAAGACCTCCTGCCCTGTCAATATATCCCGAAACAGGCCTGATCCGGACCGACGCAGAACCTTCAGAGAGTTCACTATTTTTGGCAATCGCTATCGGAAAATAATAATAGGCTTCGATATTATCCAAAAACTCCTGATAGGAGGTTCCGAAGGCCTTGTTCATTACTTTTGTGAAACCGGATGTTATCTTATTTGACCATTTGCTGCCATCCTGAATACAATATTTCCGTTTTTCTTCGGTAATTGAGCGCCAGAAACCTGTATGAACATAAAGTTCTTTTGGTTCGTTTTCCTGTTTCTTTTCGAGAAAATTGTACTCTTCTCTAAAAAATGCCTCTGTAAACCGGACAACATCTTGCTGATTGGTGATCACCATATCCAGAAGTCTGCTGCACGCCAGCAGACGCGCCATCTTATCCAACCTTTCTTCTGTTCCGGGTTTATCGTATCTCGCCAAAACCGCATCAAGAAGGTCTCCATTTACAGAAACATCAAAATCAAGACGGGACAACACATTTGCAAGAAAACTGATTCGCAGAGAACGACCGTAAATCGGTCCCACACCCCCTGAAAATCGCAATGCAATATAATTCTGATTGCTGTCTTCGGTGCAAAGGGCATCGATGGTGGCAAAATGATATCCAAACCTTACACTCATGTTTATATAATCTTGAGACAGGATGATATAGCTAGGTCCACCCGGCATATTCGCTTCGTTAACCGTAGCGCCAGAGGCCATAAGTGACATAAAGTTGCCCATATTGAAATTGATTGCGCCTGACCACGTTATTCCGGGATGGGTGAACCCTTTCCAAATCGCTTTGAATGGTACGGATTCCACAGAACCGGGTGTAACCTTGTCACAGGTGGTCAGGCCAAACCGAAGCCCATCCCCAAGATCGATCAAATATAACTGCAATGGTAAATTAACAACCAGTTTAACGGAAGTAATGCCTTTTTTTGATATTTGTCCCAGTGCGAACATATGCTGCATGGCCTTCTCGTGAGTGAAACGGATGATATCATGATAGCTTTCACATCCCTGTGGATTAAAATTAGGCGCTTGCGGATCAGTGAGATGAAGAGGAGCGATCAAATTTAGAATACGCTGTGTTTTATGATACACTTGACTTTCAAGAATCGGTTTTTTGACCGGTTTTACAGCCTTCACCAAAGATTCGACCGATCCTTGATAAACCTTTCCTGTCTCAACATATAGAGTAATGGTTTCACCGTCCGTCAATAACGATGTGGCGTTTTTCGTATCCACCAGAGCAGGAACGCCGAACTCACGAGCCACCGAGGAAAGATGGCTGGTTACGCTTCCCATGTCCGTGATGATGCCACGTATTCTGTTTATTACCCCGGCATAATCCGGTGAAGCAGTTTTCACAACCAGAATGGCATCCGAGGGAATATTCTGAAAAGACATATTGACGGCAGCTTTTACCACCCTGCCTGCGGCGATGCCTGGGGATGCGGCCTTTCCTCCTGACAGCAATACAGGATGTGCTTTTTCGTCAATCTGGATTTCCTGATCAACAGATTTGTCCTCGGAAATATGAAGCGGTCTTGATTGCAGAATAAACAACTTGCCGTTTTTGTCAGTCGCCCATTCAATGTCCTGAGGGCCTTTGAAAAAGCCCTCAAGGATCAATCCAAAATCTCTAAGCTGGAACACCACCGTATCTTCTATTGCAGGGTTCTTTTGTTCGGATTCAGCAACTTTCTCCAATGCGGTGCCGCCGGTACTCAGGTTGATCAGTTTGAAATCTTTGGTAACGATCTGCTTTTCGACAATTTTATTTTCATTTTTATCTATCAAAAAAACATCCGGCGACGCACTCCCATCCACAAGATGTTCTCCAAGACCCGGAATGGCATTTATTTTCATTATCCCCGAAGAAGGTTGAGACGGATTTTCCGTGTACAGTACCCCTGATGATCGGGAATCAATCATGACAATCCCTGCCACGCACATCGGAGTTTCCCGGTCGTCCAGTCCGTAATGCAATCTGTACGAGATGGCTCTTGCAGAATATTTACTGGCAATAACCGTTTTATAGGCATGGACGATATTCTCTTTCGTCACATTCAGCACCGTGGCATATTGCCCTGCAAAACTGGCTTCCGTATCTTCACCGATAGCGCTGCTTCGGACAGCAATATGAACTCCTTTACGTGTTTTCCTCTCAAGGGAAGTGTAGGCGTTCATCAATGCCTCTTCCATATCAACAGGCACTTTTGCAGCCATTATCATTTCTCTGAGTTTCTCGCTAACGATCTCGGTTTCTTTGCCGGTGTCTTCAGCTATTGTTGCCAAAGCATGGGCGATTGACTCTTCAAGGTTGTTTTCCACCATAAACCGGTGATACGCATACGCAGTTGCGGCAAATCCATAAGGTACGGGAAGTTTTAAGATGTTTTGAATCAGTGCGAGATTTCCGGCTTTGGCGCCAACCATTCTTCTGAACTCCGTATCCCGAATGTTTTCAAATGGGATCACAAGGTCATTGTCAGTAAATGACATCCGAGGGTTGAGTTCCTCATCAACCGCTTTGCCGATACGATCCATTGACAGTCGAAGAGGTGTGTAATCCTTGCCGGACAATGCTTCAAGGGATGAAACAATGGTTGATACAGCTTCCGTCAACTCATGACAGTTTTTTTCAACTTGATGCAGGGTAAAGGGTTTGCTTCCGTAACAATAAGATTCCATATCAGCGATCCGATGAAGCGCGATATGATTGTTGTCGAGCAATGTTCTGAAATGGAGATATTTTTCACTATGCTCACCTTCGAGAGGAGTAAGAAGTGTGCAGGTGTTTTGTTTTTTAAAAAAATCAAGGATTTTGTTCATTTCCGATCTCCATTTCAGGTGGTTTCACGTTCTGGAACAACATATAAAGACTGATGTCGTAAATAATTTTAAGCCCTCCTGCCAGAAAAAAAGGCGCACTGAAAAAAACAGGGCTGGCGATCAATAATCCGCTCAATGCAGGAGACGCTGCAGCGCCGATAGACCGTGCGATGTTGGTGATCCCTGAAGCGGCAGTCCGTTCATCGGGTGCAACCACAGCCATGGTGTAGGACTGGCGGGTGGGAACATCCATCTGGGATATGCTGAACCGCAGCAACAACAAGGCGATGGCCCATCCAAGACCCGGCATGAGTGGCACAAGGCAGAGAAGTACATTGGACGGAATGTGGGTAAAAACCATGGTGTTGATCAACCCGAACCTGTCTGCAATCCGTGTGGCCAGAAGGGCCGAAATCCCGGCAAAGATATTGGCTCCGAAAAAGATACTGCCGAGTACACCGGTATCCACGCCAAAACGGATGTGAAACCAGTACGCCATGATGCTTTGAACCACAAACCCCCCGGCAAAGGCGTCCAGGGCAAAAAGCGCGCTGAGTCGAATGACCACCGGCCTTGAACGGTGAAGGCCAAAGACCGTTTTAACAGGTTTTGCTTTACCCTCAGGCATACGAGAAGGCTTTAGAACTTCCACATCCACAGACAGCTTGATGAAAAGAAGAATGAGAATCCCGCCGATTATCGCATATCCTGTCATGATATACCGGTACGATTCGAAAGCCGTGAAACCGGATTGCTGCAAAATCCGTGAAAGCCATCCACTCCCCAAAGCGCCCAGAGCTGTGGCAAAAGACCCGGCGAGATTGTACCATCCGAACACGGCGGTCCGTTTTTTGTCAGCAATCAACTGGGAAAGGGCGGCCTGCTCAATAGAGAGAAAGGGGCCTATTTCATTTCCGCTGGGGCTGATGATTCCGATGATGGCTGCCGCTGTTAAGGCATAAGGATTCCGGGTGACAGCAAATACACATCCTGACACTGCCATAAGAAAAGCACCGAAAACAAGCATCCGCCGTCTGCCGATCCGGTCCGCCACACCTGTCACCCAGAACGACAAAACAACATCTCCGGCAAGGGTGAGACTCAGCAGCAAACCAATACCCGCGTCGCTCAGACCTGTTTCCGACAAAAAAAGAACCAGGATCACCGACATGAAGCCAAAGGCGAAAAGGCGTATGAATCGCGCCATAAAAAGAAGGGTCACGTTCGTGTTCGTGTTATCCATAACAACTCAAGTTGATTCCAAAAGGTTATGGTTTATTATTTCATCAGGCTGTTACGATTCATCCATCCACTGGTGTAATTCTTTGTTAAGGGCCATGTACCGTTTTAAGGTGACCGCATTCTTCCCATATTTTTCATAATGGGTGAGAATCTCTTCAAAACGGGCTTCCGCACCATTCTCATCAATGTCAGGCACAATACCGTCTGTGTAGATATCCACAAGCCTGTCCGCATAGATCACGATCTTTTCCTCGGGCGTTCTCAACGTGTAATCCCTTACCGGCAAGTTCAGTTCTACAGCTTCAGGTTCGGTGAGCCCTCCACGGATATGCTTCAGAATGATATCGATAATCTGCGCATCAAGGCCGAGTTCTACAGCCATCTGTGCCCCAATTTCTCCATGCTGCATTCCGTATGTTCTGGCTTTTCCAAGGTCGTGGTAAATGGCCCCGAGAACGATCAGCTTCCTGTCCATTACCCTCTTGATGCGGGAAGAAATCTCAAGGGCTTTCCGGGCCACTTCGATGCTGTGTTCAATTGCCTCATCCGGGCATCCTGCTTTCTTCAGCGTGTCGATATCCTTCATGGCCAGGTCTTCAACTATATGCTGAAAAAATTCCCTAACCGCTTCTTCACCCCAGGACATGAGAACGTGATTCCTGTTTTCAACCAGAAGGTCCAGGTCGTGACGTTCCTTTTTATGGGCGGAATCATTGTCGAGCCAGGCATGCAATGGACTGTAATCTTTTCCTGTCCGTTTTTTACTTGTTTCAAGGTGTGTTTCAAAGGGAGGCATATACTTTTATCCTTTATTGAGTTGATAGCCAGTGAAAATGTAACCAATGTTACATTAATATAAGACATACTTTAAGTAATTGTCAAGGCGAATGGCTTTTTTATTGAAAATAGAATGGATATTGACTATAAAGAATTGTACCTTATGTTACTTTTAAAAAGGTTTTTATGGATGATAAACAAAAATGGATCATGCTGGTATACAAACTTCCCAAAGCCAGAACATCTGCCGGAAAGGTGGCCCTCTGGCGGAAACTGAAAAAGCTCGGGGTGTACCAGATCCAGGATTCGGTGTGTATTCTTCCATTATCGGAAAAGAACACTGAGGATTTTGAATGGATCGCAGCAGAAGTGGTGGAAATGGGGGGAGATGCCTCTGTCTGGACTATTGTCGCCTTGAGTCCGGAAAAAGAAAAAAAAGCCAGAAATTTTTTCCTGAATCAGGTGAACAGCCAGTATCAGAAAATGATAAAGGATATTGAAACCGTCACCTGTAAAGGAGAACTGAAGAAAAAATGGGCCTATTTTCACAGGATTAAAAGCCAGGACCATCTGAAATCACCCCTGACTGTTGAAG
>PNOB01000068.1 GCA_013824585.1 Desulfobacterium sp.
CCACTTTTCAGACAACCAAAAATGAATATTACCCTTGTAGGACGCAAAAAAAATATCCGGAAAGGTTGTAACCCGGTCCTGATCACCTTCATGAATTGAATAATGATGAAGCTGCATGATTTCAAGAACTTCATCCAATAATTTCCGATTGTTTTGTGTTGACATCATCCAAATAAAATGATTCTGTTGTGAATCTTTATCGTTGACAGTGTTTGGGTTATGGTTATCAGGCAATATTATACAAGAAGCGGTTGATATTTTTTTCCAAGCGATTTGTTGCGAAAAATTAATCGGCTAATATCAGGGCAAAAGTCCCCGAAAACCCCCTGAATTTGGGACTTGTCAGGGCAAAAATGCCCGAAAAGAACAGGGCAAATCGACCTGTGAATAAATGGCATCCTGCACATTTTTCCTTGAAATACACAAAAATATCCTTTATTGTGTGTATATACGATTGGAGGTGATTACATGGGAAGAACAAACGTGGTGATTAACGATGCGCTGGTCAATGAATGTCAAAAACTGACCGGAATCCGGACACGGCGTGCTCTCATTGACTACGCGCTGCATGAGGTACGCCGTCGTGGCCGTCAGAAACGCTTGCTTGAACTGAAGGGCACCATCAAATGGGAGGGAGACCTTACCGAATGGCGGAAGGCGCGTGATTGATGGTGCTTGTCGATACAACCGTCTGGATCGACTTTTTTTCCGACCGTAACGAGCCGCACGTGGTGACACTCCAGGAGTTGATCGAGAATGAAGATGATTTATCTATTTGTGGAGTTATTCTGGCGGAGGTACTCCAGGGAATCCGATCTGACACAGACTTTATCAAAACAAAGGAATATCTTGGCGATCTTATTTTCCTGCCCATGCGGCAGGCAACATTTTTACGATCGGCGGAGATTTACAGGTCCCTTCGAAAGCAGGGTATTACAATTCGGAAACCGGTTGATTGTATGATTGCTTCAGTTGCCATTGAATACGATATCCACCTGCTTCACAATGATCGCGACTTCGACCATATTGCCAAGCACTCGAAGCTCAGAATCTGTGATTGAAAATGCCAATCGCGTCTTAGGGGGACATTCCTTTATATTTTTACATTTGGAATAAATGATTTCTATATTCTACTACTGTCCGGAACAAAAAATATAAAAACGCAAAGGGCGTCCCCCGTCCCCACAGGTCTGTTTTGTCAGGACTGATTATCGCAAGCAAAAGGAGGAGAATTATGAAAAATGAATCTTACATATTGAGTTCATTATGCATGGTAACAGCAATACTTATTGTAACAGTATTTTTCGTATTTCCAAAAGAGGTAGTTGCGAAACAAGAAGTTATAGCTATTGAAGGGATAAGCTACAATGTTAATACCTCTATGACTGACAACTTAAAATCGCTCGTTGGCAAGAAGGTATCTTTGACCACTGTTGCGGGGAAAACTTTTCCCGGTGTTGTGAAGGAAGTGGGAAACCATATGATTCACTTGGAGAAATTGGAGGGTAAAGAATTTTATGATGCTCTAATACTTATTGAAAATATCAGTACAGTAGAGGCCATGTTTCGGAACTACCAACGTTGATAGACATATCTTCTGAGGCAGAGTTTATAATTTGCTTGTTCTCAGAGTCACCATTTATTAAAAAAACCTGTATAACCATAGCATTATGAAAAAAAATAACTCATCAAAAATAGTTGAAATAGGAGAAAAAATGGACCCTGAAAAAATAATAAATGGAATATCGAAAGAACTACAAACTGCACTAAAAGATATGGCAAAAGCAAAGACTCCAGAGGAAAAGCTTAAATACAGTGAGATTGTAAAAAATCTTTGTGATTCACTTGGCGTTTTTCTTAGCTTAATGAGTGAAGTGGTTCCATATGATGATGATGAAGATTCAATTCCTTTTTAGCAGGAGCGAGGCATAGGGGGCCATTTATAGGGGTCAGGGGGACGCCCTTTAGGAATAAATGATTCCTATATTCTGCTATTGTCCGGAACAAAAAATAAAAACGCCAAGGGTGTTCCCTGCTCCACTCGATATGGAATATTCCCTATGGATAAGCTATTCAATATCATTCCGGCAATCGATTTAAAAGAATTAGAGAGCGATAGAAAAACGTGAAAAATAATAAAATTCTTTTCATATTTTTATTCCTCCATCTGCTGGCTGCATGTGCATCGCACGTAAAACCGATTGTCTCCCTGCCGGAAAAAACAGTTTCGTCGGATGAAAAGCCTTTTCTGGGTATTGGCTATTCTACTATTGATAACCTCAAGGATTTGCCGATACCGGATAAAATAATATCCAAAGGGTTGAGGATTACACACATTGTTCCGGAATCAGCGGCGCATCATGCGGGCTTGAAAATCGGAGATATTATCATTTCCTATGACACACATTTGATAGCCGATACAGTCTATAACAACTCCTCCCTGTCTTTCAGAGATTATTTTCAAACTACAAAAAAAATTGGCGACCCATTGATCCTGGAGGTGATCCGGAAAAATACAAAAATGACCAGCCAGCAGAATGATGAGAAGATCCATTTACAAAACATCGACTCCATCAAAGAGCTGGTCGACAAACAGCCTCCGGGCCAGCAGGTTACCGTATCGATTGATAAGGAAGTTCTGATTCGGACAATCCATGTGGTTCTGGCTGCAAAGCCGGGAATCCGCCAGACACCTCTTCCGGAAAACAAACAACTGTACCCGGAATTTGAAAGCATCCATGATCCATACATTGATTTATCCCTGAATCTCATTCATGATTTTCATCAGCAAAGCACATATGAAAAAATTCTCGAGCAGTTTGATAAAGACGAGCAGTGGGATGATGGATTCCGGCTGAATCTTTTCCGGTATATCCATCGCAACCCGCTGCGAGCCTTTACGGCTACGGATCAGACATGTAATCATCTTCAAAAACAGATAGAGAAAAAAGAATTATCAGAACTTCTGGTAAGTGTCGCCAAGCTCCTGGATGAAAAAATTGAAATAAAACCCGATACCCTGCCCTTCCCGCCGAAAAGCAGAAAAGACCCGAAAGAACATTTCAGGTTTATTGAAACCGCTATTAACACTTCATTGAAATACCGCAATCAGGCCTTTAAAAAGATCACCAAAGCGGATCAGCAGTTTCTGGTTAACAATCTATATGATGTCTTAATGGATTCCGATGGTTCAACCTTTTCCATGACTGATGAGGAAAACCATGCAGATGAGTCCTTGCAGAAAATAACAGCGCTTTCCCATGAAATCAATTACTCCTCTCTGATCATTGCAGCCATGATTCTTAGCCGTCTTGCAGATAAAACCTGGCTCGCGGATTTTGAGACTTGCATGATAGATTACAAACATGGCCAACCGATAAGCATACCAGGTGTGCAAGGGGATATCCTTTATATCGCAGACACGCCCGCAGGAAAATTGATTATCGGAGGAAAAGGGCCGAACCGTTATGACATCCAATCCGGTATTATTATCGATTTTGGCGGAGACGACATTTATCTGAACGGTACTGCAAATGCGGACGGGCCTGGTCTATCCATGATCATCGACATCAGCGGAAATGATACCTACAGCGCGACAGAACAGGTATCCATGGGAAGCGGCTTTCTCGGAATCGGAATGCTCATCGATCTGGCGGGCGATGATGTTTACACGGGAACCTCTTTTTCCCAGGGTACCGGACTCATGGGTATGGGAATGCTTGCTGATTTTCAGGGCAATGATCATTACAGCGGACAGGAATATACACAGGGCGTTGGCTTATGGGGTGTCGGCATCCTTCTGGATCGGGCCGGGGATGATATTTATGCTTCCACCTTGATGGCTCAGGGGGTGGGCGGGCCAAAAGGTGTTGGAGTTCTATCCGACATGACTGGCAATGACCAATACCTTGCCATTGGAAAACATAAAAATTCTTATGGATCAAAAGGGATATTCGATGGCTTGTCCCAGGGGTTCGGCTTTGGATTCCGGGGATATTCCTCGGGCGGTATTGGTATCCTGATGGATTCAGATGGAAACGATTTTTTTCATGCCGGTAACTTTTCCCAGGGATGTGGTTATGCTTACGGACTGGGCATTTTAAAAAGTGCAGGTGATGGGGATGACCGATACCTGGGATCCAGGTATGCACAGGGTTGTTCTGCACATTCAGCAGCCGGAATACTTATTGATGATGGCGGAAACGATCATTATTCCGGAACTGTCGGCGCTCTCCAGGGAGCAGCCTGGGATATGGGACTGGCCGTTCTCGTGGATCGATCCGGTAACGATATTTATGAAAGCCGTAATCTTTTTTTCTCCCAGGCTGCGGCAGACCTGACAGGCTTTGCGATTTTCATGGATCAAGGCGGAACAGACCAATACGGATTCACGGAAAACCGGAACAGCACAACTGCGCATGATAAAGACGAAAACAATCTATCGCTTTTTATAGATAATGGCGGAGATATGGATCAATACAACAGCAAGACGGAAGAAAACAATCTCATCCAGTTCAACAACAAACAAAATTTGCGGATCGATCTTGATGGAGATATCAATAATTCAATCCTGAACTTCAATCACAGAAAACTGATCCGAAATATTGAAACAGATTGATGAGTCCGGTGTATCTGATTAATGAAACAGAAAAAGTTTGCATCATGATCGGATAGATAAAAATTTATCGTTATCCGATCCTATTTGTTTTGGCATTTTCATTATGCTTCACTGCGTAGGTTTCTGCATAACAGTGCCTGAACAAAAAGAAAGAATGTCGATAAGCTGCTCACGGGAGAACATTTTCAGGAGACCGGAATCATCTTCTTTAATCACACTGTCCATGAGATTTCTCTTTTTTTCAATTATGGCTGAAATTTTTTCTTCAAGTGTCCCCTCTGTTACCAGCTTGAATACCTGAACACCGCGATTCTGGCCAATTCTGTGTACCCTATCCGTGGCCTGATCCTCCTTTGCTGCATTCCACCATCGGTCATAATGAATAACGACAGAAGCGGCAACCAGATCAATTCCTGCTCCTCCTGCTTTCAGGCTTCCGACAAAAACACGGCAGCCGGGATCATGATTGAATCTGTTGATAATCTCTCCCCTGTTTCTGCTTGATCCGGTCAGGGTGACGCAATCGATTCCCTGTTTCTCAATGTACTCCTTTATCATGCTGATCATTTTCAAAAACTGACTGTACACTACCACCTTCTGCCCGCTCTCAAGACTTTCGGACAACAACTCCTTAAAAAGCTCCCATTTGCCGGATTCATATTTCTCATAATCTTCGGTATCATCATCCAGCATCACAGGATGGTTACAGATCTGTTTCAAAAGATTCAACAGAGCAAAAATATGAATATACGGCACAGGTTGAACCCCCTTTTTCAGGAGATCGATCAATCCTCGGCCTTTGGATGCCACAGCATCATCGTACAGTTTTACCTGATCCTGGCTAAGCCTGCACGTTCTGATATCCTCGATTTTTTCAGGAAGCTCCGCCAAAACCGTTTTCTTCAACCGGCGGATCGTGAAGGGAGCAATAAGTCTGGAAAGCTCTCCTTTCCGGTTTTTATCCAGATTGTTTTCAATCGGTTTGGAATAACGAAATTGAAACTGACTATCCGTACCCAGATAACCTGGAAGTACAACATCCATCAGTGCTTTGATTTCAGAAAGCCGGTTCTCTATTGGAGTTCCGGTAACACCCAATTTCATATCCGCCTGTATTTTACAGGCAGCGTCATATACCTGGGTTTCAGCATTCTTGATATACTGAGCCTCATCAAACACAGCCAGACTGAAATGATAACGGCTGAGTTCATTGATATCTCTTCTGAGAATACCGTATGAGGTCAGAAGCACATTTCCATTTTTAAAAACATCGGGCAGGTTTCGATCCATTCCATAATAGGCGGTAGCTGAAATGCCGGGTGCATGCATCTTTATTTTGCTTTCCCAGTGGCTCAAAACCGTGGTCGGACACACCACCAGAAAATGTCTTTTTTTCATATACTCCGCAAGCCATGTCATAAACGCCATTACCTGATGTGTCTTGCCAAGCCCCATGTCATCACACAGAAGCCCGCCAAACCGGTTTTCAAAAAGGAAGGTGAGCCATTCTGTGCCAAATTTCTGATATTCGCGCAGTTCTGATTTCAATCCATGCAGTTCCGGAAGTGGAGATGAAGGTTTTGTTTCTAGAATTTGTTTCAGCACCATAACCAGTTCCTGGTTGCCATTTACGATCAATGGTTTTTCACTTGCCGCCCGAACCCTGTATAAATCCAGCTGAGATACCTTTGCAGCCGTATTTTCCTGCCCGGACAGATCCATATCTGAAATTGCCGGTATATATAAAAAATCTTTCAGATTGAGTGACTGACAGTCGATCCATCCTTCCGGTATGGAAATAAACCGTTCCCCCTGTTGTTTGGTTTTTAAAATTTCCCACAAAGAAACCTTGCTATTGCTGAACTGATAATCAATGGAAATCCAATACCAGTCTCTTTCAATCGCTCTTGGATCGATTTCAACGCTATCAAAACTCTTAAAAATTTTCAGATTTCGGACACCCTCATCAACAATATGCGGCGGTTTCCAGATATCCTCTCCAAACTTGTCAAGATACTGTGGAATCCTTGAATTTTTGATAACTATTTTGAACTTTCCGTTCAATTTTTCTGCAATCCTGTCCGGTTCCTCGATTTTTGCAAAAAGCTTTTTCTCCTTTAAATAGAATAAGGTGTCAAATCTATATTTTTCCAGCTCTTTCCTGTTAAAATAAAGAATGGTTTTTTCATCCTCTTCGACAAACCGGACATACCGTTGTATGACCAGATCACGATTCTTATTCAGGCTGATCCGGACAATCGATTTCATGGGAAAGGGATGAATCCGGATATCTTCTTTGTTCTGAATCCTGTTTTTAAAAACAGATATAAAAAGGGGAACCTTCTCCCTTCGGACAGGAATTTGAAAAACCAGCCGGTTTTCCAGATCCCGGCAGGCTAAATGAAATGACTGCTCTGTCTCGTCAACCCTGGTGCTGAAATGGCATTCATGATCTCCATATGTTCTATGACAGTGATAGGCAACCTTGTGCCAGAAACTCTCTTCGATTGCCTGCCGTCTTGTTTTCGTTCCCCGCTGCTCCATTGCCCGTTCCGTTTCGGTCATGGTAAAAAGAGCAATCTGTTGCAGGATATTAATTCTGCGAGCCATACCCTGTTGTCCCGGACGATCCCAGCATCGTTCCATGAACAGTGTCTCATCCTTCCATTTGTTTTGATCAGAATGATTTCGGGGATAATACAAAAAAATCGTTTCATTCTTTGAATTCACGACTTCGATTCGTTTATCCGGATCATCACAGATGAGATTCATCTGAATTGCCTTTGGAGTTTCCCGGCTGATCTCACACATCCTGCCGGGAAAATCACTCCACCCGCCTGCTTGAAAAACCGCATCAAAATGTCCACTGGGGTGGTTTTCTTTTATGCTTTTATATATCTTTAAAAACTCTTTTTCATGCAGGCATGTTTTTCGATCAGAAATGAGGCAGTTGCATAAAATCTGATCCTGTCCCGGCTTTTCACCACGAATACAGATCACCGTGCCTGGATTGGAATCTTCCTGTTCCGGCAACAGTGCCATGCCATTTCGAAAATATTCAACACGGTTTTCAATCGATTGTTCCATGAATCAGTTCATTTCTCCATTTATTTTTTTTTGATACAGATAATACAGACGAAGAATTTTCAGCTCTTCATAATTGACGGAACAGTTCAACGACGAATACACAGGAGCCAGAAATTCATACCCGATCCTGTTAAACGCTTCCAGAACAATTTTTTTCTGCTGGGAAGAGAGTGTTGACTCATCGATTATACTGCCGATCCGGATCGGGTTGCCCTCCTGAAAGTAAGTGAACAAATGATCCAGTACTGTGGTTTGTTTGATATTGAACATGGCCATAATATCCGAAACGGTCCGTCCGGTGTTATACAACTCCCCGATGGTCTGATGCCGTTTCTTCTGTATTGGTTTTCCGGAAGAAACCGTTATCCTGTCTGACTTTACAGCCTTATCCTCAATCTTATTCAAACGGCAGTATTCCTGCATCAGAAATAAAAAATCCCGTCCGTATTTCCTGAGCTTTACTGCACCGACGCCGCTGATCTCCAGCAGGCCTTCTTTTGACTGCGGAAACAGGGTTGCCATTTCCGTAAGGGTTTTATCGGAAAAAATGACATACGGCGGCACATTGGCTTCTGTTGCCAGTTGTTTGCGGCGGTTTCGGAGCAGTTCGAATAACTCCTGATCATACCCGGCTTCACGATCTTCAGCAGATTCCCTTGTAAGGATGCCAGCCGTGTTTTCCGGAAGCACCCTTCCGGAAACCGATTCCAGGCCCTTCAACACATTCCATGCTGAACTGGTAAGTTTAATTCCACCGAATTCCATATCCTGTGTCATGAGCCCCTTGTGAAGAAACTGGTGGGCAAAATGCTGCCATTGCCTTACGCTATATTCTTTTCCAATACCATAGGTGGAAAGATCTTGATGGTTGAATCGCAGTATTTTTTCTGCCTTTGATCCGCGCAGCACATCAATGATATGCTGAATCCCGAAAATCTCTCCGGTTCGCTTGACACAGGATAAAAACTTCTGGGCCCAAATGGTGATATCCTCCTGTGCTTTCTGATCGTCAAGACAGTTATCACACATGCCGCAATTCTCGATCCTGTAATCTTCGCCAAAATAATTAAGCAGTACCTTGCGTCTGCACAGGTCGGTTTCCGCATACCGGACCATTGCATTCAAATGATTGATGGCAACACGCATTTTCTGTGAATCATTGTCCTGAATAAGATATTTGATCTTGTAAATATCGCTGTAGGAAAAAAGAAGCAGACAATGGGACCGAAGTCCGTCACGCCCTGCACGGCCGATCTCCTGATAATAGCTTTCAATATTTTTGGGCAGATCATAATGAACCACAAAACGGACATTGGGTTTATTGATTCCCATTCCAAAAGCAATGGTGGCCACCATGATCTGAACATCATCCCGGATAAACAGATCCTGATTTTTCATACGCTGCATATCCGGCAATCCTGCATGATAGGGTCTGACAGAATATCCTTTTCCGATCAGTATACTGCTCAGGTCATCCACCTGCTTTCGGGAAAAGCAGTAGATAATTCCGGACTGATTCTTGTAATTTTCAATAAAGGAAAGCGTCTGAGCCAGCGGAGAATCTTTCTGCGTCACCCGGATGTTCAGGTTGTCTCGGTTAAAACTGCTGATAAACTCGCACGATGATTCGAAATTCAAACTTTTTTGAATATCTTCCCTTACACGAGGTGTAGCCGTGGCTGTCAGCGCAACGCAGACAATGCCCGGAAATCGGGATCGAACAGATATCAACTGCCGATATTCAGGACGGAAATCATGCCCCCATTCAGAGATGCAATGGGCTTCATCAATGGTCAGACAATCCACCTGTTCTCCGGACAGGATTTCCTGTGTCTTCTCTTTGAGAAGGGTTTCCGGAGCCATGTAAACCAGCTTGGCTTTTTTCTGCTTTATCAGTGATACATTGTCGGAGAATTGAACCGGAGAAAGTGAACTGTTCAGGGTAACGGCAGTAATCCCTACTTCTGTCAACTGCTCGACCTGATCCTTCATCAGGGAAATGAGAGGGGAAACCACAATGGTCAACCCAGGAAAAAGAAGGGCAGGAATCTGGTAGCAGATGGATTTGCCGCCACCTGTTGGCATAATCACCAGGGTATCCTTCCTGGAAAGAATGTTGTTGATTACTTCCTCCTGAAGCGGTCGGAAGGAATCATATCCGAACATCTTTTTCAGAATCTCTTTTGATCGGTTTTCCATGGATTCAGATGGATATCATTATGTTCCAAAAAAATGTCATCCTCGTAAAGTCTTGAAAATAGAACAATCACTGGATGCCGGATCAAGTACGGTATGACGATAAATACATTTTTAATTGGCGGATTACCGGAACCCGGCATTATAATAAATGGGTTTCCAGGAATTCACTTTGTTTCTTGACAAATTTTTCAAAAAATTGACCTGTATAGGGTTCAAAGTGATTGCAGTCCATCACAACCAGTTCTCCCCTTGGCAGCCTCTTTGCCATTTCCTCAACAGCATTCACAGGGATCAGGGAATCATATCTTCCTGCCATGACCAGTGTCGGGGCCTTTACCTGTTTCGCTTTCCGGATCGGGCTATACATGGATACCTTGATAAACGCCCGGGACGCCATTTGGTTCTCCCAGCCGGAATCCTTGTCTGCAATCGCCGTATAGCCTGGATACGACTCCGCTGTATTCATGGCAGCAAAGGATCCGGGATGAGCGATAACCGGCGAATAGTGAGGAGACAGTCCCAAAAAACCCCGGATCACATCATATGTTCCATAAATGGTGGACAGTAATATATCCGGTAAACTTTTCATGCGAGTTGATGACCATCCGCTGACAAATGGAATTTGGGATACAACAGCCTTGATATTATGGTCTGAGGCAGCACAGATGATTACATGTCCGCCGGAAAAAGAAGAACCCCACAGAGCAATTCTGGTCCCATCCACATCCGATCGTTTCCGGACATGGGAAATAGCCTCCTGCCAATCCTGAACATGCCAGACCGGGTCTACCAGATGTCTTGGTTCTCCGTCACTTTTTCCAAAGGTTCGATAATCAAAAAGAAACACCGCCATATTTTTTTCAACAAAGCGTTCTGCATAAGCCGGAAGACGAAAACTCTTTTGCCCGGCCATTCCATGGGCCATGATAACAACCGGAGGTTTTCCTGTTCCCTCGGGCAGATACAAATCACCATCACACCGGACGCCCCTGCTGAAAAAATCATATTTTTCTATCTTCATGATCGACCTCCGTTAATTCCTTTGTGACACCCCGGGCGGTTACTTACTTCCCGATATGTTGATCCCCTTATACTCTTGCGATCAAGGTGTGTCCACATAATTCAGCACGATGGTACAGACCAAAACCATATGAAAACAGAAAAATAAACCCCCTGAAAAATTATGCTTCAGGGGGTTTGGTATCTCCTTAAAAATCGATCAGGCGACTATACCGTATTATGACCGGCAAACAGTTTCAAAATGTGGATGCGTTCAATTCTTCAAATCGATTCTTTTCCATATTTTTCTTTGAACAATATGGATCAAAAATCCGGCCGTTCATTGCTATGTATACACCAGGTGTAAGAATCTGCACAGCTGTAATCGCACACCCGATATTGAATATGGCATCACTGTTCCGGAATTCCGCAGGATACATGGAGCCGGTTAAAACAATTGTTTTTCCGGACTCCCTGCCCAGGGATTTTGCAGTCTGAATCATGCTGTCTGTTCCGTGTGTAATCAGAATCCGGTTGCATGGTTCAGCATATACCTTCCTTTTTATTACATTCCGATCCTCATCCGTCAGATCCAGACTGTCTTTTTTCAGGATGGATTCAACTTCATATTCAATGACAACGTTCGCCCTTTCAAGAACACCTCCGGCCTGAGGATCGCCAACCTGGTATTCACTCTTTTGATCAAAATAGATCTTGTCAATGGTTCCGCCGGTTGTAAAAATCTTGATTTTCATAGCTATTTGCTGAGTGCCGGGGTGCAACCTGTCATGGTCAATTTTCATCAAGAACATTGCGAATGGTTCTGGCCAGCTCTTTTTTCTCGATCGGCTTCATCATAAATGCTTTGATGCCGATTGACGATGCAATCTCCTGATTGATCCGTTCATTAAACCCTGTACACAGGATGATCGGTATGTCTTTCTTGATCTCCAGCAGCTTTTCCGCAAGCCGATCCCCTGAAATATCCGGCATGGTCATATCGGTAATCACCAAATTGTATTGATCCGGATTCAATTGGAACTCCTCGATAACATCAAGCGGATTGGTCATTGTCGTAACTTGATAGCCCATCTTGGTCAGCATCAGTTTCCCCAGACGAGCCATCTGTTCATCATCATCTACCAGCAGAATTCGTTCATTTCCATGATACGAATTTGTAGAATATGTTTTGGGTTTCTCAATTGTTATTGTTTCCGTTGCCGGTAAATATATCGTAAAGACAGATCCACTTCCGACCTGACTTTCAACAAATATTTTCCCCCCAAGGTTTTGAATGATCCCATGCACAACAGACAGACCCATTCCTGTCCCTTTTCCAACTGGTTTTGTGGTAAAGTAGGGATCAAAAATCCGATCGATAATATCAGGAGAAATCCCATTGCCTGTATCTGAAATCTTTAAAACAGCATATTTCCCAGGAGGCACATGATGATCAGAATCGGATCCAGTGATATCGATACTTTTCTCTTCCAGGGTTACCGACAGAATCCCTCCATGTTCGTACATCGCCTGGGCAGCATTTGTACCCAGATTGATGACAACCTGATGAATCTGAATCGGGTCTGCCAGGATATGGGTTTTTGCCTTTGATAAGTCGGACTGGATTCTGATGCTGGAAGGAATCGTAACCATCAGCAGCCCCAGTGATTCCTGAACAATCGACTGGATCTCCAATGTCTGCTTCTGATGAGGGGTCTGCCGGGTAAAATTAAGAAGCTGCATGACAACATCCTTACCCCTCAGACTGGCTTTTTTAATCTCAAACATATGCGGATGCAAGGAGTCGGATAAATCCAGATCAAAAATGGCAAGTTCTGCATTTCCTAAAATAATCCCCAGTATATTATTGAAGTCATGGGCAATACCACCAGCCATTGTACCAATAGCCTCCATCTTATGCTTCTGTCTCAACTGATCTTCCAGAACCTGTTTTTCCTCTTCTGCGCGTTTACGGTCCGTAATGTTCCGTGAGACTCCGAGAATTCCGACAGGTCGCCCATGGCTACCCAATTCAAACGAAGCATCCACCTCTGCCCATACCGTAGACCCATTTTTACAAAAGTATTCAACCTCCGTAGTGATGGAAACATTTTTGCTTATACTACTGTTCACAACTTTCAGTTTCTCTTTGATCAGTGAGCGTATCTGTTCCAGAGACCTCGTTGTCAGAAGTTTCTCAATCGGAATCTTTTTTCCATCTTCCTGTGTGTACCCAGTCAACTTTTCAAAAGATGGACTGATATACTGAGCGTTCAGTTCCAGATCTGTCTTCCAGATCACATCGTTTATATTTTCAGCAAGCAGTTTATAACGTTCTTCACTTTCTTTCAGTTTTCGAAATGAAATCCCGTTTGCCATGCTGATTGCAATCTCTGAAGCAACGCCACTCAGCAGACTTAAATCACTTTGAGTTAAACACCGTTTTTTGAATGGATTTGCTGCAAACAAAAGGCCCATGGAAGACTTTTCATAAACAATCGGGATGCAGATGAATGCATACACCTGAAAATGATTGATCAGTTGTTCTCTCAACCCTGGAGGAGCTTCCTTCCACTCTTCAACACGGTTTATCAGTAATGGTTTTCTGCCCATAAACGAATTGACAAATGGCCACAGGGCTTCCGGTTCCTCAAGGAAGAAGGTGTTTTTTTCAATCAGTTTTTTTATTTCATCCGGGCATCCATAGCTTTTTGCATAGGCAAGTTGAGAGCTGTCCTCATCATATATCAAAACAGCCCCGCATTCATAATCCAGATTCTTCTCCATTGTCTTCATCACCGTGGTGAGGAGCTTATTGATATCCACGATATTGGATATGCTCTGACCGATTTCCTGCACCATCAATGCATTTCGATACCGTATCTCCATCTCATCCATCAGATCTTTTGCAGCACTGCCTTCTGCTTTCATGATCTTCAGCAGCTCTTTTTTTTCCAGGTACTCCGAGTGCATGAAAATAAAAATGGTGATTGCCAGCATCAATCCGGAAATCGATGTCCACAAAGCAATGGGAAGATAAAAAAACAGTAAGATTAAAATAGGTATTGAAATAAAAACAGAGTATATAGAAATTTTGTTCCACATCCAGAAATCCGCCTCCTCCCAGGTTATCGTATACTTGCAGCAATCATCACCTTTATTTACACAGGACTGTTCCCGAACATCCGCGTATTTGCCGGTAAAAATAACGGATAACGCCTCGAATATTCCCGTGCGGTTTTCACACATGTAAGACTTTTCTTTCAGACCGTCTTTTGGAACCGAGGTAATTTCAACCTTATTCGGTCCTATTTTTTTGGATGTGACGGTTGCAGCCTTGCTCATCACCTGATAGCTTTTCTCGATCTGCATATAAATGGAGGCTGTATTCATCAAACCCATTACAAACTTCTTGCTGACACCCATTACACGGGCAGAAACCACATATCTCCCCACATCTCTTGCCAGATTTTGATTACCTGTTTTTTCCACAAGATATTGATAAAACCGGTCTACCTGAGATTCATCGAACCAGTGGCCAGATTCATTAATTTCAAGAGGAGAGATATTGGAATACTTAAATACCGGGTTGATATCAATGTGAGGATAGGTTTCCGCAATGTATTCCAGATAGACTTTCATGAGTTTGCTGTTAAACAGTGGCTGCTTGATACCCATATTTTTTGCTCACTCCACAGTCGTAACCTGCAATGAAAAACAAATTCTTCTGGCTATACAAGTTCTGAAATCAGAAGTACCAGGAGCTTCTGAAAAGCTTGGAACTGATAGAAGCTTTGATTCAAATAATGACTCTAAGTATCTGATGTTACATTAAGTATGAAAGACTGGCTTGATATGCAATATCATAATCTGTATCACACCCAGGTAGGAACTGCAACCACCAATTGTTTTTGTTTCTGATTCCGATATGCTTTCATGTTGACACTATATATGGTCACACAAAGGGCAGGCACAGGGGCCTGCCCCTACGAATCATGCCATCTTGATCGCAAAATGGCATGATCAGAAATCGGGCTACTGGGAAGCATTTAAATCCACTTTCCAACCAAGACCAAAGTGACTGTGACAGCTTGGGCAAATCAGGATCACCTCGCTTAATTTTTCTTTTTCAGGAGTATACAGAGAAACATGAAAACCATCCTTGTATTTGCACTCCGGACAACAGGATATCTTTCCCTTGGGATCAATT
>PNOB01000069.1 GCA_013824585.1 Desulfobacterium sp.
AAAACCAAATTTTAAAAACTTGAAATAATCGTGAATCCCGGTCTGATAGTTGTCCAGGTTTTCATAGCTTACGACCGATCCTTCGACTGTCCGGTTGAAGGTGGTAAGCCCATGCGCCTGAGAAAGCAATGCATTGGAATATCCGTCCCATGGGATATAATACCCAAGAAATATTCCGGTTACACTGGATGATTTCAGTTCTTCATCGGTTGGGTAGGAAAAGGGTATCAGATGACGGCGTTCGATTCCTTCCTGGCCGATCAGATCGGTCACCCTCAGGCCCAGAAGCCCGCCGAACTCCTCCAGCCACCTTCGGGTCAATACATGATCCTTGCTGGCTGCACCCGGTCCTCCGTACTCATTCTGGGGATTCTCCCCCCATACAATCAGAGGCACCTTGTACTGCACCGCAGCCCTGACCGGAACCGTAAAAATGCCCACATGCTCGGGCCACGAGATATCCCCGACCTGCATCAGCCCCAGCCTGTTGAGCTTTCTTCGAACCACACGATTGGTGGTAAGCTCAATATAGTCAACCCCCAGATTCTGTATGTTTTCAATATTCTTTCTTCCGATATCCGAAAGGTGGCAGGTGGTTGCCGTTACACAAAGCGGATTCATGCCAAGCTGGAGCATCCGGATGACCTGGTAGGTGCTGTCCTTTCCGCCGCTCACGGGTATGATGCAGTCCCAGTTGGAACCGTCTTTTGAACGGTAGCGTTCCAGAATCGTAAGGAGCTGTTTCCGGCGACTCTCCCAGTCCACTTCATCCCGCTTCTCAAAATTCCGGCAGGCACTGCAAACCCCTTCATCATCAATATAAAGATCCGGCTTGGTTTCCGGCATGACGCATTTTGTACAATATCGAATCATGTTTTTCTCCTTCTGTTCAGGATGCAGCAACCGCTGGTTGATCCGCGTACCGGGATGTTTCTTTGGATGTTACAAAGGTAAAGGTTTTGACAAGTTGATCATCATGAAGGCCCAGTCCGATTTTCTGATTAATCCGCTTCAGGTGTCTGGCTACTTCATTCTGAAACAGATCATCGGGTATATCCGTCAGATTAAAACGAAGGTCCTGACGATCCCCCATGCCCAGAAGATAGGTTTCCAGGTCATCGGCAACTCCTTTCTGCCGGGCGACCTCAAACATGGGTGTTCCGGGCTGGGGCAGCAGATATCCGGTGCTGGGGAATATATCCAGGTCATGGCAGACATCAAAAGTCTGTTTCAGGGTTTCAAGGGTCTCCTGAGGATAACCCAGCACAATGCTGGTAAAGGAAGTGATCTTTGCCTGATCCAGCGCAAGCTTCTGACGTTTGAAATCTTCTACCTTTAATTTTTTATTCATGGTTTTTAAGATCGCCGGACTTCCGGATTCGAGTGAATACCCGAAACTCATGCAGCCGGACTGCTTCACTTCATGGAGAAGAGAAAGATCCTTTTCCGTAAAAAGATCGGATCGGATATCTGCATTCCAGAAAAACCGGAGTTTGCTTTTCTTTACTCCTTCCACAAATTCCCGCACCTGGTTTTTATGGGAAAAGGTCAGTTCATCAAAAAAGTTGATATAGTTGATGCCGTATCTTTCCTGAAGAGTAGTGATTTCAGACAGAATAGAGTCTACTGAACGCCGACGGTACGGAGTATATTGAAAAACATGGTAGCAGAATGTGCACCGGAACGGACACCCTCGTGCTGTATTGACCACAAATGCGCGTATCTCCTCTTTTGGAATGGGATAAGGCTCCGGAACATCCTGAAACGATTTTTCAAGATACAGGTTCATGTCAAAGAGTTCCCAGTCCGGATGATCGATCAGACTGATATCCTGGATGGGATCTGCATGCCCGGTATCAACGATACGGCCATTCTTCGAAAATGCGATTCCTTTGACCTGATCCAGCGATTGCCCTTTTTCAAGTACGGAAAGGAGGTTGATTATGGTGTTTTCCCCTTCTCCCTTGACCGCGATATCAACTTCGGTGTTTTGCAGCAGGAATTCGGGAATGGATGATGCAACCGAGTTTCCGGCGATAATGACGCTTCCCGGATTGGCGGATCGGGCAATGGATACAATCGTCTTGACATACTTGTATCCGGACACCAGTGTTCCCAGGGCGATGACATCATAGGTTTTTTTCCGAAGAAGCATGGCCAGTTCATCATCCGTATGCCGGTGTGCTTCAATATCGATGATGTCGAATTCATATCCTGCTTTTTTCATGGCTGTTGCAACATATGCGATTCCAGTCGGGAAATACGCCTTCTTCATATACGGTCTGACACAGGGTACGATGATCGCGATGTTCATATTGTTCTCCTTGGATGGGCTCTCTATCCATTAACAATTAACAATTAATTATTGATTATTGATTATTGATTATTAGCCATTGCCTTCTCATCAAGATGGCTTCTGGAACAACCAGTATGTCACATCATCCCATCCGCCCGCTTCTTTGGATAAAAATCCTTTTTCCACCAGCCGTAATTCCGGAAACAGATCCTGGTAAATTTTGCCGTAATTCTGTTTAAACAAAGCGCCCCGCTGATTTCGATAGGGTATCTCGGTGAGCTCCTCTGCAAAATATTCGGCACACAGAACATATTTCCGGGAACACCTTACAATTTCGGATATCACCATGGGCAGTGCCGAAGGAGTCTGGTGAATCAGCACTCCGGTCGTGAATACCAGATCAAAATACCGATCCCGGAAAGGCAGCTCTTTTGCCGGAGACCATATTGCATTGACATCCGGATTCCGCTTTTTCAATTCCTTCAGGGCTTTTTCGTTGATATCCACACCAAAGACGCTTCTGCTTTCTAGAGATCGATTCAGCCAGTAAAGATTTGCGCCCACGTTGCATCCGACTTCCAGGACATTTTCAATCTCATATTGGGCAATCAGATTCTTCCAGAAAGGTTCACGCCCGTTTTGAGCATCCCTGTTCCGATCCACATAATCATTGCCGAACTCCCCTCCCCACAAATGTTCAAGTCGTGATACTTCCGAATATGCTGTTTCAGGCATGGCTCTCTCCTAAGGGTATGTGATGAAATGATTCAAAGAATTCGTTATCACCCGGTCTGTCCGGCAGTGCGGATTCAACCACCTCCTTGAGTGTATTGGAACAATAGTCTGCTTCCGCACTTGTCATGGATGAAAAAATCGGTAAGGACAAAATCTGATCATAGGCTTTTTCCGCAACAGGACAGAGTCCTTTCCGGGTATGGAACTTTTCCCGGTAAAAAGGATGAAGATGTACCGGAATATAATGAACATTGGTTCCAATCCCGTTCTCATGAAGAATCGTAAAAATCGTTTTCCGGTTAACTTTCAGTTTTGAAAAATCAATCCGGACAACATACAGATGATAGGCGTGCAGGATATCGGAACCGGAGGACAACGGCTGAATCGATGTTTCCCCGGAAAACGCGGTATCATAATGCCGGGCTATTTTTCTCCGGGCGTCAAGGAAATCCGGCAACTGCCGGAGCTGGCTGATCCCGAGAGCGCATTGAATATCGGAAATACGGTAATTATAGCCAAGCTCCACCATCTCATAGTGCCAGGTTCCGGTCTTTTGCCTGCTGCGATGATCTGAATTGATTCCATGATTGCGGAACAGCCTCATTTTTTCTGCAAGGAGTTTTTGATCGGTTGTGACCATGCCTCCCTCGCCGGTGGTGATGTGCTTTACCGGATGAAAACTGAAAACCGTGATGTCCGCCAGACTGCCGGTTCTCCTTCCCCGGTACTCGGCCCCGAGTGCATGGCAAGCATCGGATATCAAGAAAAGATTGTTCTGCTCTGCGATCAGCCGCAAAGAAAGATAATCACAAGGCTGACCGGCATAATCAACGGCAATAATCGCTTTTGTTTTCGGCGTGATCTTTTTAATCACCTTGAACGGATCGATCAGAAGGGTATCAGAACTCACATCCGCAAACACCGGAGTCGCACCCTGATAAACAACCGCATTGGCTGTGGCTGCAAAGGTAATCGGAGGAACAATCACCTCATCTCCCGGTCCGATTCCAATGGCAAACATGGCCGCGTGAAGTGCGGCAGTACCGCTCGAAACCGCAATTGCATAAGATGAACCCACATATTCTGAAAATTGTGTTTCAAACGCTTCGATCGTCGGACCGGTAGTAAGATAATCTGCCTGTAATACGTCCAGTACTGCATGAATGTCCTGTTCGGTGATGGTTTGACGGCCATAGGGGATATACATCCTCTGGTCCAATCGATTTTGAAGTTGATTTTTCATAGATTCGACACCTCTGGTTCAACCAAGGTTTTGAGAAAAAAACAGAATGATGGCGAACCGCATCCGGTTCTAGGTTACGCTAATTCGCGCTGATCACCATTCGCAGATCATCTACGCTCATCCACTCTTTGTTATTGTCGCTGGTATAGGAAAAACCTTCGGGAAGTTTTGTTGCATTGATGTAGTTCTTGCGTTCCCACCACTCATACTGGGGCATGACGATATACATCCCATTGTACTTGACCGTATTTCTTCCATCTTCTACCGTGATCAGGGCTTCATGCAGTTTCTCGCCAGGGCGTATCCCGATGGTTTTGATTCTGCAATCCGGTGCAACCGCCCTTGCCAGATCAATGATCTTCATGCTGGGAATCCGGGGTACAAAAATCTCTCCTCCCTGCATGTGGGATAAACCGTCCATAACCAGATTGACCGCCTCATCCAGAGAGATCCAGAAACGGGTCATCCGTTCGTCGGTGATCGTTATTTCACCTTTCTTCTGCTGTTCCCGGAAAAGAGGAATCACACTGCCCCGGCTTCCGATTACATTGCCATAACGGACACAACTGAATCGAGTTCCTTTTTCTCCAGCATAGGAGTTTCCATTAATGAAGATCTTATCGGAACAAAGCTTTGTCGCGCCATACAGGTTCACCGGGTTCACGGCTTTATCCGTACTCAGGGCAACCACCTTTTTTACGCCGGAATCAATGGCCGCATTGATAATATTCTGAGCCCCGATAATATTAGTTTTTACTGCTTCAAACGGATTGTACTCACATGCAGGAACCTGTTTCAAAGCAGCGGCATGGATGACGATATCAACCCCCACCATGGCTCTTTTCAACCGTTCAAGATCCCGCACATCACCGAGAAAATACCGCAGCCGTTCATCGCCGAACTCCTGACGCATTTCATGCTGCTTCAGCTCATCACGGCTGTAGATCCGGATGACTTTTGGCTTATACTTGTCGTTCATGATCCGGCAGAAATGTTTTCCAAAAGAGCCGGTACCGCCGGTTACCAGAATCGTCTGTGTTGTCCAGTCAATCTTTCCGATATCTGAATTCCCGTTGCAGAGAAGAATCCTTGCCTGCTCGATGGTCTTGTTATTCAGATACAGCATCTCCTTGATCCGGGTCAGGGTGAAGAGATCCTGTTCTGAATACCGTCGTTGCCCGCCATCTGTTTTCAATGGGCTGACATATTCGGAAAACTCCTTCTGCCAATATCGAATAGTGGATACAGGGACATCAATCTTTTTGCCGACCTCCTGGATTCGATAGTTCATAATGACCGCCTTTTCTTTGGGTTACATTTTTATCTGAGAGTGGAAGATGCGTGTTAGTATTTCAATCGGCGCATATCGCAGAAAAGTTTAATGAAACTTTTTCATCAACTTCATGGAGCAAAACATATGCCATAAGGTCATCATTTAAATAATCATAATAATAACAAGTAATTGGAAAATTTTCGGCTTTCAGGCAGGAAAAGTTAAATGGGAAAAAAATT
This sequence comes from Desulfobacterium sp., assembly GCA_013824585.1. GTDB lineage: Bacteria > Desulfobacterota > Desulfobacteria > Desulfobacterales > SURF-7 > QZKS01. Next base: position 5,787 of record PNOB01000069.1, read on the forward strand.
CAGGTTTTTTTCATCCAGGGGAAAAAAAGGATGGGATTTGCTTATTCTGCTGCCGGTCCAGGGTTGTTGACCGAAACGGAATCCGCAGAGGTATCGAGGACTGTACGAACAACACCAGCCAGTTCTCTTTTGGTAACCGGCTTCAACATCATTTTCCGGACTCCTGAACATTCCAGGATATTGTCTGTAATCTGTTCTGAAAAACCAGTACAGAGGATAATCGGAATACTGTTTCTCACGTTTCGAAGGGCGGTTGCCAGTTGAATACCGCTCATTCTGGGCATCGACATATCGGTGATGACCAGATCAAAATACTCTGGTCTGATCTGAAATGCCTTCAGAGCCTCTTCGCCCAATGTAAATATTTCAACCGTATATCCCAGCGTAGAAAGAATTTTTTCCCCAAGGCTTGCCAGTTCCGGCTCATCGTCAACAAACAGGATTTTTTCATTTCCTCTGGGAATCTTTTTCTCATCCGATCTTTTCCGTTTCACCGGATCGACATGAACCGGAAGAAAAATCTCAAAGCACGTGCCCTCTCCTGCTTTGCTCTGGACTCGAATCGCACCGCCATGCTGCTGAACGATACTGTAAACAATAGACAACCCCAGGCCGGTACCTTTTTCCTTGGGTTTTGTGGTAAAATAGGGATCAAAAATCCGCCCGATATTTTCACCGTCAATACCATGGCCTGAATCCTGAACCGCGATCGTCACATACTCTCCCGGAGGAAGTGTAAGCTCTCTGACCATTATGGGAAACTCAAATCGGGTTTCCGCAAGAGACACCTCAAGGATACCTCCGGTATCCGACATGGCATGATATGCATTGGTACACAGATTCATCAGAACCTGATGGATCTGTGTCGCTTCCGCCAGTACGGGTTTGCACTTTGAGACCCGTGCTTTGATTTCAATGGAAGCCGGCAACGTGGCCCGGATCAGCTTGATCACTTCTTTGACAATCAGATGAATCTGTACCGAATTCTTTTCATATGCATCCTGGCGGCTGATGGTCAAAATCTGATGCACAAGCTCTTTTGCACGAATGCTGGCTTTATGAATTTCATCAAAATGGGAACGGACACGGCTTCCCCTGGGGAGTTCCTCCTGCGCCAGTTCAGAGTATCCCATGATTGCAGCCAGAATATTATTAAAATCATGGGCAATCCCGCCAGCCAGCGTGCCAATGGCCTCCATCTTCTGGGCAACCTGAAGCTTCCGCTGTTGACGTACCTCCTCGGTCACATCCCGCTTTACAGCCACATAGTTTGAAATATGGCCGAGGTTGTCTTTTACCGGTGTGATGGAGGCCTCTTCTTCATACAAAGATCCGTCCTTGCGTTTGTTGACAAAATGGCCGGTCCACACCTTTCCTTCCGACAGGGTCTTCCACATCTCCTGGTAAAACGATTCAGGGTGCTGACCGCTGTTGAGAATGCTGGGTTTTTTTCCGATCAATTCTTCCCGGGAATATCCGGTCACTCTTTCCACCGCCGGGTTGACATACTGCATGATAGAATTTTTATCGGTAATGACGATGCTCTCCGTGGCCTGCTCAATCGCGGTCGATAACCTAAGACGCTCTGTTTCAGCATTTTTTCGTCCGGTTATATCCACCATGATACAAAACTGTCCAGCTGGTTTTCCGCCTGAATCCGTATAAAAAGCCCTTTTCAGAATCATATGATGAATTGAACCATCGGCAAACTGCATGGAGGCTTCATGCTCCAGCTCATTACCATTCTGGCTCATGATATCCTTTGCTGAAAGATACTGATTTTCCAGATGCCGGGGGGCAACATCCTGATCGGTTCTGCCGATAATCTCCTCTCTGGATTTTCCTACGTATTTTTCAAATGCCGTATTACAGCCCCGATAACAACCCTCTGCATCCTTATAAAAAATAGGACTTGGAAACGTATCGATCAGTTTTTGAATAAAATTCAAATTATTGGTAAGGGTTACCTCTGCCCGGATTTTTTCCCCAAGTTCCTGCTGAAGTTTCCGGTTTAACAGTGTATTATCTTCACGCAGTTTCTGTTTTTCAATTGTCTGCTCCAGGATATGATGGACATAGTCAATGTTCATCGGTTTGGTGATGTAAGCATCGGCTCCTTCATTCAATGCCTGTATGGCGGTTTCACCCGAAGCATCACCGGTGATCATGATCACGGCTGTTTGAGGACATACCTTTTTAAAGTGGGATAACAACTCAATACCCTTGCGATCCGGCAGATGGACATCCATGAAAGCAATATCAAAAGACTGCACCCGGATTACCAGGATAGCGGCATTTCCATTGTTGACCGATTGCACCTCATGCCCTTTTTTCCCGAGCACAAGTTCAAGGATTCGGCATGTGCTGAGATCATCATCAATAATGAGAATTTTTTTATTCATTTCTGTTCCATTTTTTTAGAGAGCTATCTGAAATAAAGAACATTCCTAAAAAGAAGCTATGTCTTGTCAAGGACCTTTCGAACCAGCTTGGCAAGATCGCTCATGATCACCGGTTTTTGAACAAAAGCATTGATTTTCAGTGCCTGAAAGCTTTTTTCAGAAGCATTCTCCTGATAACCGGAACAGATGATGATTCCGATTTCCGGATGAATCTGCCTGAGTTTTTCACTGAGCTGAAGTCCGGTCATTTTCGGCATGGTCATATCGGTGATCACCAGATCGAATTGTTCCGGATGTTCGGTAAACAGGGCAACGGCATCATCTGCCCTGTTGGTTGCAGTGACATGATAGCCAAGCCGTTTCAGCATCTCCGCCTGAACGTCCGTGATATCCTTTTCATCATCCACCAGAAGGATGCTTTCCCTGCCGCCGGATGCCCGATATTCCATTTTTTCAGCCGGATCCTCCTCAAACCGGGCTTTCGGCAGATAAACATCGAACCGGGTTCCTTGTCCCACCCGGCTCTCAACAGACACTGCGCCGCCATGGTTCTTGACGATCCCTAAAACCATGGACAGTCCGAGGCCCGTTCCCTTGCCCTTCTCTTTGGTTGTAAAATAGGGATCGAAAATACGTTCCAGATGATCGGGCGGAATGCCGCAACCGGTATCGGAAATGGTCAGCTTTATGTACGTTCCGGACGTCAGATGATAGACAGCCGCCTCCTGTTCCGATACCTCCTCCTCTACCAGAGAGATATCCAGTACGCCGAAGGTTTCCTCCATGGCATGGTAGGCATTGGTGCACAAATTCATGACAATCTGCTGGAGCCGGGTCGGTTCACCATACACATGGCATCTGGTTTCGATGCGCTTCCGGATTTCAATGGTTGTTGGAATGGCCGGCCGGAGCAGCGTAAGGGCTTCATGAATAACCTGATCCATGCGAACCGGAGAACGGATCGGCTCCTCGCTGCGGCTGAAGGTCAGTATCCGGGACACCAGATCACGCGCCCGCTCTCCTGCCCTGAATATGGTCATGACCTTGTTGCGGGCAGGGTCCCCGGGTGAGATATCAGCCAGAAGCAACTCTGCATATCCGATAATGGCTGATAGGATATTGTTAAAATCATGGGCAATGCCACCGGCCAGGGTGCCGATGGCCTCCATCTTCTGTGCCTGTCTCAGATGGATTTCCATGGCCAGTTCATCGGTAATGTCCCTGGCAATGCCGATAGCGATTCCATCGTCAAGAGGAGCAGTGCTGAGCGAAGCGATCCGTTTATGCCCGTCCGGGCGTACATAGGTCACCTGTCCCATTTTTTCGGCTCTTTCGGATTCGGCGATCAGACGAAGCCGCTCAGACGATCCGGCAGGAGAGACATCATGAGTTGTCAACTGTTTCAGTTCCATCAGGGAACGCCCGGTCATCTTTTCTGCTGCCCTGTTGGCATCCAGGTATCGACCGGTATGTCTGTCCACCAGAAAAATTGCATCCGTGGCCTGATCAAAGAGAGTGCGGTACCGGCGCTCACTGATCCGCTGCTCTTCTTCCGCAAGTCTCTGTTCCGAAATATCCTCCACCAGCCCCACACAGGATCTCACATTATCATTTTCATGCCGGATGCCCTTGAACAGAACTTTTATATAGGTTTTCTTTTCTGTGGTAACAGAAGAATAAAGCCCCTCATAGAAAGATTCACCATCACGAAGTGCCTGTTTGACCGCCTGTATCATCTTTTCATCCGTGAGTTGACGTGGCATATTCAGATTGATCAGCGTTTCATAGGAAGATCCCATGATCGTGACAAATTTTTTATTGCACTCCAGAATCGTGCCTTCCTGATCAAAATATAAAATGCCGATCGGGGATTCATTGATGATCGTTCGATATTTATTTTCACTCTTCAACAAGGCTTCTTCAGCCCGCTTGCGATCGGTGATGTCCACAATGACGCCTCTGTAGCCGATCAGTGTGTCCTTCTCGATGATTGAATTCAGCCGAAAAAGCATTGGAAAAGTGCTTCCGTCTTTCCGTATGCCCTTATATTCAAATGATTCAAAATCTTCGAAGTCCATCTTCTGTTTTCGGAAATTCTTCAAAGCCCGTTTCCGGTCTTCGGGTGCAAGCATATTGACACCATTCAACCCTTGCAAAAAATCCTCTCTGGAATACCGGAAGAGTTCAAAAGCTCTCCGGTTGGTAAAGGTCAGGTTGAAGTCCGGATCGGTTTCAAAGACCGCTTCCGGCAGCATCTCCGCCAGATCCCGGAGGTGCTGTTCACTGATGCGCAATTCTTCCATTGAATGGGTGGCCCGTAAGGTCTCGCAACTGTAAGAGGCAAGGATCGATCCGATCTCTTTGTCCTGTTCAATAAAGGGCGGCGGTGTCTTGCTGTGCAGGGTCAATATGCCGACAATCTGTCCGGTTTCGTCCGGCAGAGGGAATATCAGTGCCGAACCATTGAGATATCCGCTCCAGCCACTGGCCATTTGCTTGTTCTCTCTGGCGATATCTTCAATCAGCAATGGGCTTCCGTTCTCAATGACACGTCTCAAGACCGATTGTTCCGATAAAGGAAAGGGAATGAACATTGGCACGTGACTGGGATCCAGGGTATGAAGAAGCCTCAATCCGTCTTTTTCCCGAATAAACAGGCTGCCGCCAGCGGCAAGCATGTGCGCCGCAAACTCGGTTAAAATCGTTTCCCCGAACTCGGTGATACTGGAACAGCCCGAAAGTCCTTGAGTGGTCTGGACAACTTTTCGAAGCCTGGCATTGATCCCGGACAGATGTGCATTGGCCTGTTCGAGTTCTTGTGTACGCCTTGCTACCAGCGCCTCCAGGCTCTCCTGATAAACCCGATTTTCCTTTAACAGCCGGGCTCGTTCCAGTGCCCTGTCCACAGCATGGGTAACAACAGACAAATCCTCGATCGGTTTGAGAATATAGTCCCATGCACCCAGCCGGATAGCCTGGATTGAATCACTGACATTCCCTGTACCGGATATAACGATCAAGGGTATTTCCGGCGCAATTTCACTGATACGCTTCAATACGACCAGACCATCCACCTCCGGCATGCGCAGGTCGGTTAGGACCAGATCCGGATGCTCACCATCCATAACTTCCAGGCCGACACGACCATTTTCCGCTGTCCGGACCCGAAAGCCCTGATCCTCCAGGTAATCTGCCATGCTCTGGAGGACAGCGGGTTCATCGTCGATAATGAGAATGGTTGTGGATTCGTTTTTCATTGGGCATTCATCCGGATTTTCGATTTACAGGCAGTTTGACGATGAATTTCGTTCCCGCCCCTGGTGTGGATTCAACGCTCATTTGTCCGCCATGATTTTCCGTAACAATGAAATAGGAAACACTCAGTCCCAGGCCAGTGCCGCTATTTGTCGATTTTTTCGTAAAAAAAGGCTCGAAAACACGCCTGCACGTCGCTTCGTCCATGCCCGGGCCATTGTCCTCGATCTCAATACGGAACATATCCTCCGAACGTTCATGAGCAAGACGCAGAATAAACCGGGGCGTTTTTTTCGATCCCTTTTCATTATCCTCCTGCATTGCTTCTGCCCCGTTGCGCAGAATGTTCAGCAGCACCTGCTGGATCTTTCCTGCCTCACACGGTACAAGGGGTAGATTGTCTTCATATTCGCGGGTAATCTCGATCTGCCGGAAATCAAACTTTTTCTTGAGGTTGTAGTCTGTAGCAGCCAGATCCATTGTCCGGTCCAGCAGTTCAGCCATATTGTGTGTAGACCTCGTGCTATCGCTCTTACGGGCGAAACTGAGCATGTTGGACACGATTTCCGCAGCACGGCTCCCGGACTCCCTGATGTTGTTCAACATCCGTATAATTCCCCGGGCCTCCATGTAGAGACCAATGGCTTTCATGGATGTGCCTGCCTCTTCAGCAGCACGTTGATTGGCCGGATGTTCCAGAAGGGTCAGACGATTGCTGATCACATTGGCGCTCTGCATCATGCCGGCCAGAGGATTGTTGATCTCATGAGCCATGCCTGCGGCAAGCCCTCCCACGGAAAGCATTTTTTCGCTTTGAACCATCATCTCTTCCATCTGCACCTGCCCGGTTACATCATCCAGGCGGATAACCGCCCCTTCGATACCATTGGCCTTCAAAGGATAGATGGTCACATCCTCATAACGAATTTCATTGGCTTCCCTGCGAATCCGCCTGGGATCGGATCGGACTTCACGTGTCTCCATGGCTTCACGCACCTTCTCCATCTCGACAGCCAGCCGCGGAAAAACCTTTACCAGATTCTGTCCTGCCGCACTCTCCGGCAGAATACCCGTCATCCTTGCCGCTTCCCTGTTCCACTGGGTCACGTTACCGACTCTGTCCACACCGATAATGGCAGAGGGCATGGAATCGATAATGTTGACCAGATAATTGCGCAGACTGCGAAGCTCCTCTTCCTGTTGCTTTCGTTGCGTGATGTTACGGGCAATTCCCAATACCCCAACCCGTTTTCTTTCCGAATCATACAAAGGGGTTTTTATGGTTTCAAGCAATGCCCGATGACCGTCATCCGCATATATAATCTCCTCTTCATTCACAGATGGCTTGCCAGCAGCCATGGCAGCCCTGTCCTTTTCACGGAAAAAGTCCGCCAGTTCCCGGTCGACAAAATCATAATCGGTTTTCCCTACAATCTCAGATTCCCTGGCTCCAAAAAAACGCTCAAACTCGGGATTGCAGGAAAGGTAAACCCCATCCGCGTCCTTGAGCCATATCAGATCCGGTATGGTTTCAATCAGGGTGCGCAGATGCCTCTCGTTTTTCTTCAGTTCCAGCTCGATCTGCTTATGCTCCGTCCGATCCATAATAAATCCATCCAGGAAGGCCACATCACCATCTTTGTTTCGTATAGCCACCCCCTCCTCATATACCCATCGAAATGATCCGTCCCGATGAATGATCCGGTACTCGACAACCCATTTGCTTCCGGCTTCGATGGCCTGTTGAACCATTTTATCCGCCATTTCAGTGTCATCCGGATGGATAATATCGGCATAACTGCAAACCGAATTGTGGATGAAATCGGATGAGGGATACCCGCTGATGGTTTCGATCTGAGGGCCGATGAATTCCATGGTCCATAAGGAATCCAGCTTACAGCGGTAGATGGCACACGGCACGGATTCGGCCAAGGTGCGAAAACGGTTTTCACTGGCTGACAATTCCTGATTCATATCCGCCAGTTCACGCTCCCGCTGGCGTATGCTTTGGGCCATTTGATTGAACTGAGTCAGAATTTTCCTAAATTCCACATAGTCATATAAATGATCCGAAAAAGTGTATGAACCCCTGGCAATCTGATCCATGCCTTTGATCAGCGTGTCCAGGGGTGTTTTCAGTATCTTCCGCAAAAAAATTCTGGTAATGCCAGCCAACACGAAAAGGGTCATTACGAGTATCAGAAGGCTGAACAGCAGTTCACGTTGGTAGGTTTTCCCAAGACCCGGGGAAAATCCAACCCTGATATAACCAACGATGCTGCCATTTATCTCAACACTTTTTTCCTTTTCAATAAGAACCGATTGCAAGGGACGAACCTGATGATACAAAACATGTCTGTATTCGTCGAATATTTCAACCTTTGAAATGATTTCATTCTGGGCAAAGGTGTCACCGATTACCCGGATCCAATTGAGGTCATAATTCCAGATGGGCAATGAAAGATTTTTTGAAAGAAACTGCAAATACTCCATAACCTTGCGCTCATGATGCCGGGCATCTGACCACTGGATCACCCAGAATGCAGATCCGATTGTCAGGATCGTAAAAACAACCGTAGTCAGCAAAAGCCGTACGGTCAAATCAAAAGCAATCGATCTTGTTTTTTTTATGGTCTTCATGGATTACAATCCACAATCCTTTCAAGAACGGGATTATCATTTCAATTTCAAATCGATTTATATTATTATTTGCAATGATATGAATTTGTTGAAATTGAATATCCCATATTGCACCAGATACAGGGAACCACTCTGATCACGACCTGTTCACGGCGAGCTGTGATCATGGGATGTTTTTAATATTTTCGAGATTGTGTATATCTGGAATTCAATATGTTATGGATGCATTTCAGATGTATTTCAAATGATAGGTTTATTATATCAGAAAGACTCAAAAACACAAGCAATCTTTCAAGCAATCTTTATCAATCAGCAATCTTTATCGATCGAATCAAATCAGACAGCGGATTGAAATGATACCTTGTATGGTCTGTTGTCTATCGTATCATCAACCCGTAACCATTCAGTGCCCGGGTTGGCAACAAGCCAACCCGCCATGAGGTTTGATAGTTATTTCTTCTTTGCAAGCCGCGTGTTAAAATTGTTCAGTTCCTTGTCAAACGCTTCCCGTTTCTTGCCGTATTGAATGATTTTTTCATTCAATACCGATGTTCTTTTGTCTAACGCCTTAATTTCTTCCGGCTTTTTTACAAGCTTTTTCTCTTTGTTTATGACCTCTCTTTCTTTCATCAGCGCCTGGTTCTCTTTTGCAATTTCATCTTTGTATTTCAGTATGGCAGCACGCTGTTCCTCCAATGGTGTTTCCTCATCGACTGAGAAATATCGATCCGGGTCCGTGTCGGCAATAGATTCTTCATACTGGGTATTGAATTCATTATAATTATTGTTTATATTTTCCAGATCTGCCGCTTCCATTCGTTTTTCAATGTCCTGCTTCACACGGGAGTTAAATTCCTGGACCTCATTATTATATTGACTCCATTTGGTTTCATATTGCTGAATCTTCTTGTTCAGATCTTCAGCACGTTTATTATAATCCTGGATATCCTCCTTTTTCTTCAATCCATCCTTCTCTTCGATGAGTTTTTTCCTTGCCTCTTCAAGGGGCTGAAATTCC
>PNOB01000070.1 GCA_013824585.1 Desulfobacterium sp.
GCCATGCACCTGTTTCTCAAAAGCTTCCACTGCCGCATAAGCGGTCGCAATGGAAAGTCCTGCACCGCATTTCATTCGTATCCAGTCCTGATGGGCCAGAATCGATCCGGCTGCAAAAAGAGAGGGAAAGGCCGGCTGTCCGTTTTGATCCAGAGGATGAAAGGAGTCATCAATCTCCAGACCTGCCATATTGATGGCATGCCCGGATCGTGCCAGAAAATCCGGATTATGCCAGTATGTCCGATTTTCAGGCTGATGCACAGGGAGGTTAAAAACACTCTCCCGGATACCGGTTCTTTCTGCAGCCAGACCTTTGCTGAAAAAGCGTCCGGTAGCCAGTATCACTCCCCTTGCATGAATCCGGATCTGATCCATTCCTTCCCCGACATAAAGCAAAAACCCTCCGGTATCCAGCACTGTCACCTTATCCACCAGTTGTTGAAAAAAAGCCTGAACCCCCAATTGAGCCAGTTGATGTTGAAAAACCATCTGCAAGCGAAGTCCTGGCATGGAAGGAGGCAGACATGGAATTTCAAAAACCCGCACACCAAGCCTTTCTTCAAGATCCGCATGAACTTCCATGCTTTTTTCAATCCCAAGAACAGCCGGAAAACCAACCACTGCTGCATCCTTCAGATGAGGCAGGATGGATCTGACAAGATCTTCGCGACAAGACGGGTTCTCCAGCTCCTTTGCCATCTGCTCTGGAAAAAGCTCATGAAAATGATTGGGGAAAGGAAGATCAATGGATCGTAAAGAGGGCCATATTCCGTTCATCGTTTCCTGAATCTGCCGGGAGCTGAACCCTTTTAACTCGGGAAACCGGATCAGCAGACAGGGTTCTTTTTTCTGAAATGCATCGACCCCTGCAACCATGGTGTGCGGCAAGGCAAATGTCTGCTTCAGGGTTCCCTGGGAAGTGATCACGGACAGATTCAGGCTTGAATCCGAATGATAGGGCAGACCAGATTCTGAAAGAAAAGATAAAAATTCATCCATGGCCTTTTTTATCCTGGCCGGATGGATACGTGAATAAGGATGCGGATGTTCTTTATCTGCCGAGAGCGAATGAATCGCTTCCCATGGATCTTTCCAGGTCTTTCCCGTTGATATGGGATACACTGACATCAGATCGATCAGCCCGCTGAAAAAACGAATTCTCCCGGTGTGGCCGATCATCATTGTGGAAATTCCGCGTCTGGATGCAAACAAGGAAGCTGCCATACCTGCCATGCCGCTTCCGATCACCATCAGGTCACAACTTTTTTCAGTAACAATCAAAAAGATTCCTCCTTTTCAGATTGTTCAAGGCAGAACGTTCCGCAATGGATTGCCTCCAGCAGTTCCGACTGAGCAAGAGCCATATCCCACAGGAGGGGCTGCTGTCCCCGCCATCTTTCAGAGAGAAAATGTTTCAGTTGTCTGATTCCTTCATCGGCGTTCAGTTTTCCAAGATTATATAAATGGGCAGCCACTCGGACACTGCAAAAAGCACCCTGACATGGGCCTTTCCCAATGCGGCTTCGCAGGGCAATGGCATGGATATCCGGGGTCAACCCTTCATCCAATATGGATGTATGGAGCTTTTCCACAACACTGGCCGGAACCATCTCACATTCACAAAGCAAAGAATCTTCCGGATCCTGTTTTTCCATCCACAGCCTGGGAGAAATCCCCGGCTCAGTCCATTTTCCTCTTTGGGTAGCCGGCAACGGTTCAATTCCGGTTTTACATGAAACAGGAACGCGCAGCTTCTGGCACAGCAGATCGGCTGTTTTTTCCGCCATCAACCGGAAAGTGGTCAGTTTGCCGCCGGTAATGGTGATAAAATTGTCCAGGCCGTCTTCCTGATGATCGATCAACGCGAACCCGCGGCTTACCTGCCGGTCATTTTCTACAGAAGCCGGCTGTAAAAGCGGCCTTACTCCAGAGTACGACCGGATGTATCGCGAATGGGCCAGCACCGGAACCATGGCTGCGCCCTGATCGATGATCAGATCCACTTCTTCCACCGTAGGTGCGGCAATATCCGGGGATTCAATGCGAACCGAAGTGGTTCCCAGAATCGATACGGTTCCGCCGGGAACCAGAATATCGCCGTCTGTTGCAGGTCGTAACCGGTTGATCACACGGCTGGCAATCCGATTTGGGGTAACGAGCAGGGTTCCTTTGGAATAGATCATACCAACGGGAACCCCTGCCAGTTTTCCGATTTTCTGCGCCCATGCCCCACTGGCGCTGACAACCTGTTCTGCCTCAATCCAGAACTCTTCACCCGTGAATGGATTGCGCAAAGCCGTTGCCTGAATTCTGCCTTCATGAATATGAAAATCAATTACTTCCGTATTTTTCAAAAATGTACAGCCAAGACGCTGGGCATGGGATATGTTTTCAAGAGAAAGCCGGAATGGATCAATGGACGCATCCTGCACCTGATAAGCTGCGATAATTTTATCTGAAAGAGTCGGTTCTATTTCCCTTGCAATCCTGATGTCCAGCGGAGTTGCGGAAATCCCACATTTTGAACAATTGTGCGGAAAATCGGCAATATAGTTCTCATTGTCTCCGGAAACAGCAACGAACAGCCCTCCTGAATCATCAATGCAGTGGGGAGCCAGTCTTTTCAGGATTTCGCTTTCAACCCTGCATTCCTTTGCAGCTTCGATGTCAGAAGCGACATAGCGTGCACCGCTGTGTAAAAGGCCATGATTTCCACCCGATGCTCCGGCATTGATATCCTGCTTTTCGACAAGGATACACGGTATGCCCCGCAGTGCCAGATCCCGCGCCAGTCCGGTTCCGGTTGCTCCCCCGCCGATGATCAAAACCCGGGTGGATTGTGTCTTGTTTTTCATTTTCATATTTCAACAATTCATATATAATAAAAATTCACTTGAGAAAATTATTTTTTATCGTTATATTCAGATTTATGAGTATCTATGCTGTTAATATTCATATAACATGAAAAATTCTGGATGTCATCAGATATTTCAAAAAACAAAATATAAAAATTATATTTTCAAAAACGAAAACAATTCATGCCCTGTCCGGATATCACATGGGGTGTTCGGAGGAATAAGGATGGAAAGGTGCAAAAGTGTATGACAATAAAAACATACCAGTCAGAAAAAACACAGAGCAGCGCTGAGGACGGCAAAGCCGAACAGGTCAGACGCCGGCACGAGCAGATTGTCAACCTGGTCCGCGAGCAGGGCTTTGTCACCATTGAAACCTTTGCCCAGCAGTTTAACGTCACCCCTCAAACCATCAGGCGCGACATCAACTCGCTCAGCAAAAAAGGTCTTCTTCACCGGTATCATGGTGGAGCCGGTCTGTCCTCCAGCACGGAAAATATGGATTACTCCCGGCGGCAAACCTTGTGTTTTTCCGAAAAGCAGCGCATTGCGAGCATGGTTGCCAGACACATTCCAAATCAGGCTTCTCTGTTTATCAATATCGGAACCACCAATGAAGCGGTTGCAAAAGCATTGTACAATCATGATCGGCTACGCATCATCACGAACAACCTGAATGTAGCCTCCATCCTGAGCGGCAACCGGAACTTTGAAGTCATCGTAACCGGCGGTCTTGTGCGGAGCCGGGACGGAGGAATTATCGGAGAAGCGACCATTGACTTCATCCGTCAGTTCAAAGTGGACTATGGGATCATCGGCATCAGCGGGATTGATGAGGACGGGACACTGCTTGATTTTGACTATCGGGAAGTGAATGTGGCAAAGGCGATTGTGGCAAACTCCCGGAAAGTATTTCTGGCAGCCGACCATACCAAATTTGGCCGCAATGCCATGGTCCGTCTGGGCAGTATCCATGACATTGATGCTCTTTTTACGGATCAGCAACCGGCAACCGCCATGACCGAACTGCTTTCCATGGCCAATACGGAACTGTATGTGACAGATAGCTGCCCTGATAAGAAATAACCATCTGAATCCGACAACCCCTTTCGGTTGCAGAATGGTTTTCAGGAATCAACATCATTTATATTGATTTTCACTTTCGAAAATAACAGATTACCAAGCCACCCAAAACAATGACTATGCATGTGAAAAACTGAATGCCTTCTATACATTTATGCCTCATGCCAAAACAGGAATTGAAAAAATCCGGAAAAATCTTGTCTCATAAGATCGGAAGCCATTTCAAAGAGATAATGGTATAACCCTTTATAATTATATTTCTTTCACAGTTTACTTGTAAAAAATCGTTTTTTCATGTATTGCCTGTTTACAGAAGATTTTACAATTCTGGAAGGCGAAAACGGCAACAGGTTAATATGAATGCAGATTTGGAAGTATGATAGCAAGATTTTTTGTGAAGATCTTTTTTCATTATTCCTAATAGATTAAGAAAATAGTAAAGAGGTTTTTATGGTTAAAATGACAATTATCGACTTTTTGAAGGAACGAGCCACAAAAAACGCAGATGACCTGGCCTTTCGATTTATGGGCAACGGCGAATCGGACGGGCCGATCACAGAGTGGACCTTCTCTGAGCTCTATCACCAGAGCGCCGGAGTGGCTGAAGACTTGATTGAACAAGGTCTCGCGGGTTCGAGCGTCCTGCTCGCCTTTCCGCCTGGGCTCGACTTCGTGAAGGCATTCTTCGGCTGCCTCCTCGTGGGGGCGCGGGCGGTTCCTGTTCCGCTACCCAATCCCCGCAGCAAGAACCCTCTCGGCAGGATCCTGAACACCGCCGGTGCATGCGGTGCTTCGACTGTCTTGACCAATCAGCAGTTGGCAGACATGGTCGCTCCGATGGCGTCCGGGCTGCCTGTCTGCTTGAGGGCGGTGACAGACCGTGTCGCGACCGACTGGACCGGCCCTCAGACTGAGATGAACGAGGTTGCCTACTTGCAGTTCACGTCAGGCTCTACCGGTCACCCCAAAGGGGTCGCTGTCCGCCACACCAACATCGTGTCGAACCTCCGCGTGATGGGTCAGATGCTGCACATTAAGTCGACGAAACCTGCGATCGTGTGGGCGCCACACTACCACGACCTTTGCCTGGTCGGACACGTGCTTGGCCCGGTGTACTATGGGTATGAGTCCACACTGATGTCTCCTATGGATTTTCTCGTAAAGCCGGTGCGGTGGCTGCGCGCGATGAGTCACTACAAAATCGCCAACACCGCCTGTCCGAACTTCGGCTACGATTACTCGGTGCGGCGGATCAAGCCAGAAGACTGCGATGGACTCGATCTGAGCCATTGGGAAGTAGCGGGAAATGGGGGGGAGCCAGTCCATCAACTGACGATGGAAATGTTCGTCAAGAAGTTCGGGCCGTACGGGTTTCGGCCGCAGACCTTCATGCCCTGTTATGGCATGGCTGAGTCTGTTCTCTTCGTGGCCGGGATGAAGCCGCTATCCGAACCTCCTAAGGTGCTCACGTTGAGTGCAGCGGACTTGGAGACACATACCGTTCGTGTTTTGGCCGACAACGAGCCCGGTCAGCGCAATGTCGTAAGTTGCGGAAGTCCAGGATCCGACCACCAGGTGATTGCCGTAGACCCCGTCACGTTTACCCAGTCCAAATCCAACCAGATTGGCGAGCTGTGGGTGCAAGGCCCCAGTGTGCCCAGCGGCTACTGGGGACTGCCGGAGGAATCCGCAGCCACATTTGAGGGGCGTCTTGCCAACAAGAACGAAGGACCTTTTCTCCGCACCGGTGACCTGGGCTTCGTTGCGGATGGCGAGGTATACGTGACCGGCCGCTTGAAGGAAATGATTATCATCGCCGGACGAAACCACTACCCGAGCGACATCGAACTCACTGTTCATCAATCCGGCGCTCCGGTTCGCCTGGGGGCCTGCGCGGCCATCTCGGAAACGATCAACGGTCTTGAAGAGCTTGTTATTATCGCGGAAGTGGATGAACGCCGGCTTCCTGACAATACTCAGTCTGAGGGCCATGGAGCGGAATCTATAGATGCGTTCTGGGCCTCGGCCGTAAAGACTGTCCAGGGTGCAGTCTCCAAGGGGCACGGCCTGTCGGTGCGATCCGTTGTGTTCGTAGAGCCCCGGAGTCTCGAGAAGACCTCCAGCGGCAAGCCGCGGCGGCAGTACTACCAGAAACTTTTCCAACAGGGGAAACTCGCTATGCTTCATGAGAAACGATCGCCCCAGACCGTCTGACGATACTCTTGTTCCATTTAGGTTGTGTGGGTGCAGCTATGGTTGCTGCCATGAGATGTCAGATGAAATATACAACAATGGTTGATGATAATTTTTATAATATCGAACATTCATACTTCGGTTTTGGGTGTTATAATGTTAGATTCTATATAGCATGACAGGCTGTTGCGCAAAATATCCAGTTTGACCGGTTTTTTTAGAAAAGCATTCATGCCATATTCAATACAACGGTTTTTGTCAGCATCCATCAGATTCGCGGTGACGGCAATGATAGGTATGTTTTTTAGTTGATCCTCTCGCCCGCGAATTTTCGCTGTACAAGTAAAACCATCCATCACCGGCATTTGTAAATCCATTAATATCAATGATACCGCTTCTTTTTCTAATACTTCAATCGCCTCTTTTCCATGATTGGCAATCAATGACTTATAACCCATTTTCTCCAGTAGTTTCATCATGACTTTTTGATTAATTTTATCATCTTCAACAATTAATATGGGTAAATCAGCAGACGAAAGATTTGTATTTTGTTCGATAACGGGATCGACTCCCGGCTCAATTGGAAAACTCACCGTAAACGTGCTGCCTTGTCCCAATATAGACTCAAGCCGGAGTTCGCCCCCTATTGCTTCCGTTAGCTTTTTACAAATGGATAAGCCAATACCCAGACCACCATAGCGTCTTTGAAAACCACCTTCCGATTGTGTAAAGGAATCGAATATGCGAGCCTGCTTTTCCTGTGCAATTCCAATACCCGTATCTTTCACGACGCATATAAATAGCCAAGGTGAAGTGGTTTTGTCACATTTTATGTATAATGTAACCTGCCCTTGCTCTGTAAACTTGACGGCGTTATCCAGTAGTTTAGATAGTATGATGACAATCTTTTCTTCGTCTGCGCAAATCCACTTTGGCAAAGCAGCGTCCACTTCCCAATCGAGTTGTAACCCTCTTGCTTCACACAAATAATCGTAGGATTCATGCAGTGATTTTAGTAGAGACTGAATATTGATATGATCGGATTGAATCATGAGGCGATCAGACTGAATTTCTGTATGGGTCAGTATATCATTGACCAAATTCATCATATCTGAAGCACCACTTTGAACAATATCCAGGGTTGTTTTTAAGTGCCCCATGGCATGTTTTTGTGCTACTTCTAACCCCCCAATAATAGCGTTCATGGGAGTACGCAATTCATGGCTGATCGACGTGATAAAATCATTCTTCAATTTCAGGCTTGATTCAAATGCTACTATAGCGTCTCTCTGGGCAAGAATTTTTTCCCTCTTCAATACACTAATTCGATCTGCCAAGCCTAATGATAATAGTATGACTTCTATTGCGGACCCGATTTGTATACTTTTTTCAAAAATGAATATCGCCGGCAGAATTCCTGCAATTTTTAGAACAAAAATCACAATTGATATTAAAAGGGTTGTCCATGCCAGGAGGAAATATCGAGCTGGTCTATACCCCGCCTTAAAGCAAATGAATCCGGTCATTATCGCAATAATGCACATGGGAATCCCAATGCCTACGAGTATCTGGATTCCAACAGCATACTTGCCGGAAAAGCTGAAAATTATGTTGAAGAGTAAGCCGCCAATTGTTATTCGGGCAAGGATTTCAAACCAGGGTGTCAGTTGTTTCGTATCTAAAAAGGAACGAATGAACTGGGCCATGAAGATAGCCCAAAAACTGCTGCTTACGATTATCATCTGATTTGCCCAATTGGGCGAATCCGGCCATAGGTATTGAAAGGCATAACCATAGTAAGAGGTTAACCAGAAAAAGAAGCCGATAATATAAATCACATAGTATGCATAGGCACGATCCCTCACCACGATGAAAATAAATAGGTTGTATATTGCCATCACCAGCATGATACCAAAATATAACCCCATCCCCAGATTGCGGATACCATTGGCAAGAGCGAAAGATTGTTGATCCCATAAAATGATAGGGCACGGCTCATGTACTCCATCATGGGCCTGAAGTCTTAAGTAAATCTGCCTTGTTTCACCCGGGGAAATATCAAATTCAAATAAAAAATTACGATAATCCACTTGCCGGCTATTAAAGGGGGTACGATCACCCGTGTGAATAATGCTGATAATTTTTCCTTCATGCAATACGAAGTAATCAATATAATCTTGAAGTGCAAATGCCACTTCAAACCACCAGGTTTTTGACATTTGCATTTCAGAGGTTAGTGTTATTCGCATCCAAAAAACACTATCGGAAAACGCAAAGTTGGGTTGTGCCTGTTGGCTTTGAACCCATTGATGGGTATAAGCTGAAGAGCTGACTTGATCTATGGTAAGCTTGCCCAGCGGATCTTCCAAAATATCTGCATGTAATCCAAGGTCATATTTCCTTACACCCGGTTCCAGCCTTAGTGTCGGCGCAGCCTCGGAGACTGTAGATATCAGCAGTAGCATGATTGCAAGATAAAGTCTGAATGTCATATGGCTTCTGCTCACAATTGTAAGATTTAGATACATTTTGTATGCTGCATCCATTTCTCCAGCATCTTGGAAAGTTCCTCGGGCTTAATCGGCTTGGTCAGGTAGTCGTTCATGCCGGCTTCAATGCATTTTTCCCGCTCCCCCTGCATGGCATGCGCCGTCATCGCGATAACCGGAATAGCATGATTCAATACTTCCGATTGCTGGTTGCGAATCATGGCCGTAGCCTCATAACCATCCATCACCGGCATCTGGCAGTCCATCAGCACGAGATGATACAGGTTTTCATTCAGCATATCCAATGCCTTGCGGCCATTGTCGGCTAGATTTGCTACATAGCCTAGTTTTGTCAGTGTCCTCAGCGCCACCTTCTGATTTACAAGATTGTCTTCAACCAGCAGAATGCGAAACTGTTGTTTCTGCTGTTCTTCAAGAGAATGACGGGTGATGATGGGTTCCTTCTTCTCTTTACGGCTCACCCTTTTCGTGCTTGTCACCGTTACCAGACAATTATAAAACTGTAACTGTTTGATCGGCTTCATTAAATAGGCTGCAAAGCCGATTTTTTTCAGACGTTCAACATCCCCCCGGTTCCCGATTGAAGTCATCAAGATCAATATTGTACCTTGAAGCCCCTGATCATTCACAATCTCTCTTCCCAACATTTCTCCAGTCATATCCGGCATCTGCATGCTCAAAATGACGATTTCAAATCTGTCACCCGCTGTTATCGCCTCACGCAGTTTTTCCAAAGCGACCATGCCCCCTGGGGCTTCGTCAAAACGACATCCCCATGATTTCAACTGTTCTTTCAAGGCCTGTCGGCTGTTTGCGTTGTAATCGACAATCAGTATCCGTTTTTCCTTTAGGCTCTCAGGAACAATAGTTGGTGCCTCATTATTCAACGGTTGTTTTTCAAAAGGCACACTGAACCAAAATTCAGCCCCCTTCCCATCTTCGCTGTTCACGCCGATGCGTCCTCCCATCAGTTCAGAAAGCTGTTTTGAAATTGCCAGCCCCAACCCCGTGCCTCCATAGCGCCTGGTCGTGGATGTATCTGCCTGTGAGAAAGATCTGAAAAGCCGATCCAATTGATCTTCTGGAATGCCAATGCCTGTATCGGTGACACTGAAACGGATCGTAGCATGGGTTTCATCTTCATCTTCCAGCATAGCGCGAATCGCGACTTCGCCCGTATCCGTAAATTTGATGGAATTGCCCACAAGATTCATCAATATCTGCCGCAGCCGCCCGGGATCACCGCGAAGCAGTGACGGAACCTCATGATGAATCATGGAAACAAATTCAAGGCCTTTTTCATGAGCTTTAACAGCAAGAAGATCAATAATTTTGTCAATAGTCACCCGCAAATCAAAATCAATGATTTCGAGGTCCAGTTACACTAAGATCCATGGCATCCCCCTACGGTTCCCATGTATGTAAAAGCCAAACACCGAGACCAGGAACGACCAGTAAATCTTGCTGCCCTCAAGATCACCGTCTGCGGCAAGGAATAGAAAAAGGGCGAACAGAATCGCCGTAATACTTGCATAAATCCAGTTGATCCTGTCTGCTGAGGCCAGCATGACCAAACAAAAGAGCAACCATAATCCGGCTGTAATCTGAATCCCCGCTTCCAGAAAATTACCGTCCACGATATCCTGGTAAGAAAAAAAGAAGAGGAGAAAGATACCGATAACGCAAACAAGCAAGATCAGACGCCGGCGTCTTTTTTCCTCTATATCCAAATCTTGGAAAGTATATCTATAGACTATCGTTTTCAGCCGTTGCATCGAACATGAGCCCCTAATGCGTAAGGATATCTCGTTTTTTCCATGCAGGACAGCATCAAATCTATCCTGTAAATGATGATGAAAAGGTTGAATCGCGTTAAGTTGAATTGGATTCTAATGTTGGCGTATTAGGATGAAACCTCTTTAATAGTAACAGATTTTACAAAAATAGCAATTCTATTTTCGGATTCTGATCAAGGTATCTAACATGATGTATTCGCAAAGTTCTTGACACATAATCTTCTTTTCCTTATAGTCGGCCTCTGAAAAATAGAAGTGAATATGACAAAAAAATCGATTATCGGAACAATAAAAAATGACCGTAAAAAATTTATCATTTCTGTATAATGTGCGCCATCGCTACCCGGATCCGGATGATCCTCAATCGCAAATTGAAACAGATTTTGATGATCCTGAAACCATAGAACGCATTATTTTGCATCTTGAGCAATGCGGATTCAATGTGATCCCCATCGAAGCAAACCAGGACGCATACCTGGCACTCCATGAACAGAGATCAAAAATTGACATGGTTATCAACTACTCCATGGGAATATATGGAGAATCAAGGTACTCACAGCTTCCGGCCATTCTTGAAATGCTCCGACTGCCTTACACAGGGTCCAATCCATTAACCCAGGCCCTGGTCATGAACAAGGCAAAAATGCAGGAAATTTTATCTGCCAACGGGGTTCCCGTACTTCCATCTCAGGTTTTCAATTCCCCTGCTGAACCGTTACTGGCAAAACTGGATTTCCCCCTTATCGTAAAGCCGCTGGGTCAGGGATCTTCTGCCGGCATCACATCCAAAAGTATTGTAAACAGCAATCTTGAATTATCGGAAAGGGTTGAGAGTATCATCTCTGTTTTTCATGAACCAGCACTGGTCCAACCCTTTCTGGACGGCCGTGAGTTTTCAATCCCCATGATAGGGAACCCACCTGTGATCCTGCCTGTGATCGAACCGGACTTTTCGAAAATCCCGGAAGGATATGCCCGTCTGGACTCTCTTGAGATCAAATGGATTTTTGAAGAACAGTCAGAAACCCATCACCTTGTCTGCCCGGCGATCCTGGATGACCGAACAAAGAAAACAATTGAATCCATTGCACTAAAAACCTGGAAAGCCCTTCAAATCCGGGACTGGTGCAGGATGGACATGCGATGTGACAAACACGGAAACCCGTATGTGCTGGATGTCAATTCCCCTCCGGGAATCATTCCTCCTGAAATCTCCATGACCTCGTATTTTCCCATGTCTGCGCGTGCTGCGGGGATCAGCTATACCGAGCTTCTTCAAAAACTCATTCAAACCGCACTTGATCGATATCAAAAAGGCGCATTTATATGATATTCAAGATGTGATTTGAGCAGATAGAGCGGAATATAATGCCGGTCATAAAGTTGATCTCCATGAAATTACGATTCGCCTTAAAAAGCAATAAGGGCAACCACAGGGAATACGGGCAACCACAGGGAATACGGGCAACCACAGGGAATACGGGCAACCACAAGGGTTTGCCCCTACAGATAAACGATTTGCATGATCCGAAAACCACTGGGTTCGAAATCATTGTAACTCCGTTGCTTATATCCGGATAATGATTTTACCCGTTCATTTCCATGAGCCTATTCAAATTTTTTAAAAATAACTGGATTATTTCCTTGTTCCCCCTTAAAATCATTCTCTATCACAAAATTATTTATTGCTTTTTCCTGATAAACCTTTTTTGGCTACCAAAGGAGGAGATATGTCATTTGAAGAACAGATGAATAACATTTACCCTAAAGAAAACAGTATACCGGCGGAATACAGGATAAAAGAGATTTTCCAGAAAGAATATCTGATGGATGGAGAGATCCGCACATGGAACGGCCCTCAACAGGAAGTCTTATCACCCATATATCTTCAAGGAGATAAGGGCTTATACCCCAAAAAGCTGGGAAGCTATCCTCTCCTTACTGGAAAAGAAGCAATGGAAGCGTTGGATTCTGCACAAAAGGCCTATAACAACGGGTGCGGAGAATGGCCTACAATGACGGTTGAAAAACGTATTAAGTGTATTGAATCTTTCGCCTATAAAATAAAAGAAAAACGCACTGAGGTAGTAAATCTCCTGATGTGGGAAATCTGTAAAAATTACGCCGACTCCTGCAAGGAATTTGACAGAACGCTGGAGTATATTCTGGACACGGTAAACGCTCTCAAAGAACTGGATCGTGCTTCTTCCCGCTTTATTATTGAGCAGGGAATCATCGGACAGATACGCAGAGCACCGCTTGGGGTTGTTTTATGCATGGGGCCTTTTAATTATCCGTTAAATGAGACCTTCACGACACTGATACCTGCATTAATCATGGGAAATACAACCATATTCAAGCCGGCAAAATTCGGAACACTCCTGTTTCAACCGCTGCTTCAGGCATTCCGGGAATCTTTTCCCAAAGGGGTTGTCAATACGCTCTATGGTGAAGGCAAGGTGGTGATACCTCCCATCATGTCATCCGGGCATATCGATGTATTTGCTTTTATTGGTTCCGCTTCCGTAGCAAATACTCTTGAAAAGCAGCACCCGAAACCCAACCGGTTACGAAGGGTTCTGGGGCTGGGAGCCAAAAATCCCGGTATCATACTCGATGATGCAGATATCGACCTTACTGTAAAAGAATGCCTTCTGGGTACATTATCCTACAATGGCCAACGCTGTACTGCGTTGAAAATTCTTTTTGTCCAGAAAAAGATCGCTGATCAATTTTTAGAAAAATATTGTGCCGCAGTATCCAAGCTGAAAATGGGGATGCCATGGGAATCCGGAGTGGATATTACTCCTCTTCCGGAAAGCCATAAAACCGACCACATGCTGGAACTGATTCAGGAAGCAATCGCAAAAGGAGCTAAAATCATCAATCCGAACGGCAGCAGATCAAACAAGACAATCATGTTTCCGGCTGTTGTATACCCGGTTACGGAAAAAATGAAACTTTATACGGTTGAACAATTCGGTCCGGTCGTTCCAGTTGTTCCTTTTGAAAGCATTGAAACGCCCATTCAATACATCATCCATTCCAATGTCGGCCAGCAGGCCAGTATATTTGGAAAAAATCCGGATATGATCGGAAAACTGATCGATCCGCTGGTGAATCAGGTTTGCAGATTGAACATCAACAGTCAGTGTCAACGCGGGCCGGATTCATTCCCATTTACCGGGAAAAAAGACTCTGCCGAAGGAACACTCTCGATAAGCGATGCGTTGAGGGTGTTTTCAATCCGGACGATTGTTGCAGCAAAAGCGGAAGAGGCAAACAAGGAAATCCTTACGAATATAACCCGTGGAAGAAAATCAAATTTTCTGAACACAGATTATATTCTATAAGATAACGGTCCGGCACGATGACCAAATTGACAAAGGAATGAATTACCTTGAAAGATCGATTCGGGGATGGACCCATTATCAATCAATTGCCCATGATGATCCTTGGTTTTTATATGATCGTCATATCCATTACCTGTTTTTTCCTGACCCTTTATTTTAAGGACACCCTTGCATTTTCCGGAAACCAGATCGGAATGTTATATTCCATCCAGGCTATAACAGGAATGCTGGCAGCCCTTCCGGCAGGAATAGGCCTTGACCGGATTTCCAGTCGAACCATTGCCGTTGCCGGCCTTCTGATCCAGAGCATCTGTTTTGTATTCATGGGCCTGGTGCAATCCTTTTTCGTTTATGCCGGGGTGTTTCTAGTCTGGTCCTTGTCCAGCTGGGTTTTCCGGATGAGCATTGATGTCCACGTCCTGAAAACCATGGACAAAGAGCTTCCTTCCCATCAGATTGGTATATACCAGGCCTGGCGATTTACGGGTTTGACCATCGGCATACTCATCGCCGGATATGCCATCCGTTTCCTGGATTTTTCCATCAGCCTGATGACAGCCGGCGGATTTTGTTTTCTCCTGATGCTTCCGGCATTTTTCCTGCCACCGACCAAGGTTGGACGCATATGGTTATCTGACTATAAAAAAGACTTCAGCAACCGGACTGCACAGCTTTTTTCGCTCTGGATGCTCTTGTTTGCAACACATTGGGGCGCCGAGCAGACCTGTTATGGTCTTTTTCTTAAATACAACCTGAAGCTGTCCACAATCGGTATGGCCTGGTATATGGGCTCAGAATTCCTGGCCATTTTGATCACCATGCTGAAAGCACCCAGGTACATGAATCAAGAAAACGGCCTGCTGAAAATCGCCCTTTTCGGTCTTTTAACCTCCGGCATCGGACATATCGGGATGATCGTCCCCTGGGTTTGGCTATCGGTTCTGTTCCGCATGCTCCACGGCATTGGGGACGGCTGCATGCTGCTGATCTTTTATTTTGGTATTGCCAAGCTGTTTCCCACAGAACACCTCGGCGGCAACACCGGCATTGTCAATCTGGCCACCATGATCGGATATGTTGCCGGGGCCATGCTGTATGGACATTTCGGAGAGGTCCTCGGATACAGCCATCCCCTCTGGATCAGCGGTGTTACAACCATCCTGCTGATTCCACCCCTTTGGTCGCTCCATTTGCGACAAAAGCGACGCCTTATCAAATCCGTCGATCCGCAACCTGTCGGTTGAAAAAAACAACCGGGTATCATGCCTGTTGAATAATAGTTTTTATAGGAACCC
>PNOB01000071.1 GCA_013824585.1 Desulfobacterium sp.
TCACCACGATTACAGACCATAATAACTCCGGCGACAGTATACTTATCTTTCACATTTCTTTTTTCAGTCCGGATCTCTGAGGCTGGAATCTGCGATTTCAAAGGTACTCCATTTTATCAATAAAAAAATCTTCCCCTAAACGATACGGGAAGCAGGGAAACTTCAATCGAGATTGGAAAGACGGGCGATTTCCGTCATCATATTATCGAGAAACGGTCGTATATCCCTGGTGGGCTGGGTTGTCACTGGATTGCCGATGCGGATATTGACATTGGTACGCAGGCCGTTGCGCTGATATTGAATACCGACGGGCAAAAAGGTGTTGCTGTCGTCAGCGCGGGAAAGGATAAAGCGCACCATCCCTTCATGTCCTGGGCCCATGCAGTTTGCAAAATAAGTTCCTTCTGGAAAGATGACCAGAGGGTTTCCTTTTTTTAATACCTTCAATGCCGCTTTTAAGGAATTCCGGCTGCGAATGGGATTTTCCCGGTCTAGTGGAATACCGCCCATGAAAATCATGAGCCGGGCCAACCAGCGGAACCTGAACAATTCAATTTTAGCGATATAGAACAAAGGGCGGGGCGTTAAAAAAGCCGTCATGGGAATATCTTCCCAACGCTGATGTTTGGGAAGCAGAATATAAGCCCCTTCTTCGGGCAGATTTTCACGGCCTTTGATCCGAATCTTGAAAAACGGAGAGAATCCGATGCGCATGATTATGGAAACGATCCGATAGAGACAAAATTTGATGTTGATATCCGCCATGAAAAAATTTTATTTCAACCCATGATGGTTATCATTTTTTATATTTTATATGCAGGCCGGCAACTACTTGCGCCAGTTTTTTATCAAGTGTCCAAATTGGAACGTCCGTTAACAGAGCGGATGCAATCAGATTCGCATCCACATAGCCTATACCTTTTCCCATTAAACGGTTATTCTCGATAAAGGATAATACCTCATCATGTTCGGCTTCAATACTCATTGGCAGCAGTTGAAAAAAAGAAAGTATAACGGATCTGTCCTTAAGATTTCCGCAAGCCAGTTCTCCGACGATGAATGGGTGGCATAATACCTTGCCATTATTAAGCAAGTTTGCCAATTCAGTATTCCCATCTCTCAAATGCGAAACCCAAACAGACGTGTCCACCAGAACCATGAGCTGTCATGCTCCTTTTCTTCTTGATATTTCCTGAAGCTGTTTTTGAGTTCCACCCAGCTTTGCCAGTCTCTTCGCGCTTTCTCTGGCGATAAGAGCCTCCAGACCTAACTTAACGAGTGTTGTTTTCTCTTTAATTCCAGTAATTTTTGCTGCTTTCTCGATTAAGTTATCTTCAATATTCAACGTTGTTCTCATATTATTACCTCATATAAATGTGATGATTTAATATGTAAATTTTATGCATATATGTCAAGATCAGTTTTTGATAACGGCGCAGCTCACGTTTAGCGCGGTTTTTTGCCCCATCTCCAATGATGAGTGGTCTTGACCCCCGTTGTTTCCTCGAACCTGTCATTGTTTCATTTGAACATGTAATTATGGGGATTACAGATCATGATATAAGGATGATTGCACAAACAACATCAATTTAATAGATTCGGCAGGGACAAAAATTACTGGGCGTCAGCCGATGATTTTGTGAAATATGTAACCGTCTGATTAACCGCGGATCAGGGAACGTGGGGGGTAACATAAGAAATGCCTGAGTTTGAGTATATCATTCAGATGGACATAAAATGGTACTTTCTGTAAATAAAAAAGCCACGCCTCGAAAGGTGTGGCTTAAATTGTCAAATTCAATTCGCTTTTATCTTCCTCTTGAAAGGGATTTAGCAATTTTTTTCCAATTCCATATTTCGTTGTAGGTACCGTCTTTCTTTTCTTCGATAACTGAAGCAACTAGAGAAATACCGTGTAGGTCACCGATAATGCGAATATCCTTATTCACCAATTCAATTTTATGCGACCTTGAAAGATTGGGTATAAAGTAGTATTTACCGTCGGCAGCAGAAAGTATAAAATCAACTTCCACCGCCAGGAGGGGGTCATTGGGGCTCATTGGGCATATTTTTTTATCGAGAATGCAATTTGCGCCTCCAATTTTACCTTCAATAGTTGTCATTTCAGCAAAAGCTGTTCCGGAAAAAATCAGTGCTATCGATATAATCAGTAAAGCTGTTTTATAATACGAATTAATTTTCATTTTTCTTCTCCTTTTTAAAAGTAAAAAATAAAATCAATGAAATAAGCCCGGCAATTTAATAGACCAACTTTTTTATGGAAAAAGCTTATTAACAGTGGAACTGATGGATTGTTGATTCGTGTATTTTGTTGCTGATTTAATGATTGCTAATAATAAATATTATGCCACAGAATGTCAATAAATTAAATTTATTGACATATAAGCAACAAATATATCAATTTTATTTCATTATTGAATGAAAGCTTCTTTAAAGAAAAACCATGTGCCAGTGTTTACGTTGCTAAGAATTAATCAGGTGACAGCACCGTAATTACATGATTTCAGATCATGATATAGGGCACATCATCCAGATAGACATAAAACGGCACTTTCTGTAAATAAAAAAGCCACGCCTCGAAAGGCGTGGCATGAATTGTCAAGTTAAATCAATTTGCTCTTAATTTCCTCTTGAAAGCGATCGGCTGATTTTTTCCCAATTCCATACTTCCTGGTAATTACCGCTTGTCCTTTCTTCGATAACGGAAGCGACCAGAGAAATACCCTGCAGATCACCGGTGATGCGAACATCCTTATTTACCAGGCCGCTTTTTTGCGACCTTGAAAGATTGGGCAGGAAGTAGTATTTACCGCCGGCATCTGAAAGCACAAAATCAGCTTGCAGCGCCAGATGAGGATCTTCCGGGGTCATGGGGCATACTTTTTTATCGATAACACAATTTGCGCCGTTGATTTTACCTTCAATTGTCATCTTTCCAGCCAAAGCTGTTCCGGGAAGAATCAGGGCTAACGATAAAAGCAGTAAAGCTATTTTATAGAAGGAATTTGTTTTCATTTTCCTCCTCCTTTTTTTATAAGTTTTAATGGCTACGAATTTTACGTGTCATTGTTTTTCATTAAAAACAATGACTGTAAATTATAGTAAGCATTAAGCCCTGAATGTCAAAAAAGTAAATCTTTATGGGATACAAACAAATGTAATATAAACTTATTTCTTTATCAGTGATTTGATATTTTTGAGCAGTAGGTCCTTGTCAACCGGTTTTTCCATAAAAATATTCGCATCGAAATATTCGAAATCTCTATTTTCATCATAGCCTACATTGATTTCATCCGCCATCCCGGAAATACCGATGATGGGAATGGACTTCAGCAATGGATCCTGACGAATCTGCCGGCATACCTCAAATCCGGAAAAAAGGGTTTCCATCATCACATCCAGAAGGACGATATCCGGCTTTTCCTGTTTCACCAGAGATAAACCGGTTTCACCGTCACTGGCTGTAAAGACATTAAATTTATTTTTTTTCAGAAAGGTTCCCATTGTAAAAAGATAATCCACATTATCGTCAATGATGACAATCTTCAGTTGTTTTTTCGCCATTGGTGCCTCCTTTTGTTAAAGTTGCGAATGAATCATTCATCACAGCTTGAAAATAATCCTGA
This sequence comes from Desulfobacterium sp., assembly GCA_013824585.1. Taxonomy (GTDB): domain Bacteria; phylum Desulfobacterota; class Desulfobacteria; order Desulfobacterales; family SURF-7; genus QZKS01. The sequence goes on from PNOB01000071.1 coordinate 3,648, forward strand.
ACAGGCTGCCTGTTCCAAGAGAGGATTCCACTTCAAGTTTTCCATGATGTTCTTTTACGATCTGATTGACAACAGCAAGCCCAAGGCCTGTTCCGGCTGTTCCCTTGGTTGAAAAGAACTCTTTAAACATATTTTTCTTCGTGTGTTCATCCATCCCTGTCCCATTATCCTCCACTTCGAATTTGAACTGAAATTCGTTGAAATAATCAGCCCTGAGCGTAATGGCGTGTGAATCCTTGGCAGTATCTTTCTGACAGGCTTCGATTGCATTGGAGACCAGGTTGTTGAACATTCTGCGGATTGAAAAAATATCTACCATTACCGCTGGCAGTTTTGGATTGAAATCATGGGTGAGCTTAATATTGAGTGATGCTGCTTTGTGGTGAAAAAATTTTACTGCCACTTCCAGAACCTCACCCGGAGTTACCTTTTCAAATCGCAGTGTACGTTTTTTGGAAGAATACAGAACATTCTGGGTAATTACGGAAATATCGAGGAGGTTGTTCCGGACAACATCCCAGCCTTGACGGACCAAATGAAGATCGTTATCATGGAGCCCTTCATCAATAATATAGGAACCACCCTGCAAAGCCTCAAGAATGTTTTTTATGCCATGCGACATGAATGCCATGGATTGTCCAATGGAGGAAAGCTCTTTCTGAATTGCTTTCACTTTTGTGATGTTAACAGCCAGCTCCATTACAGACTCGATCTTGTTTTCTTTATTTGTGATCGGAGCGGAATAGACGATCATCTGTGATTCTTTTCCGTCCAGTGTCCAGATGGTTTCTTCGCTCAAGTGAATTTTGTTATCCTGAAATGTCTTATATACCGGGCAATTCGGACATTTTTTGTCGGCGCTTTTATACACTTCATAGCAGCGCTTTCCCACACCATCACCGAAATCATTTTTAAAGGTTTGATTTGCGAATAGTATTGTAAGATTTTGGTCTTGAATAGAAAGATAAACAGGCAGAAGATCAATAATTTCTTTGAAACGTGTATCAGGAATTTTCATAATAAAATTTCTGCTCAGCTTTTAAATTTGTTAGAATCTTTATTTTTTTAATGCCTCACGAATTTTTTTCAATGTTTCCTCATCTGAATTGCAGATCATTTTAATAATTTCGTTTTTTTCATCAGATGAGATTTTGACTCGACTTTCATCCATGACAGGCTTGACATCCAGCATTTCGCATATTGCTTTAATCAGGCTTTCCGGAGTGACTGGTTTCTCCATGGTGATTTTGGGCCGATGGCGAGTAGCAAATGAATTGAATTCTTGGATATCATCACTTCCGAACTCATCATGTGCATGAGCTGTGATAACAATGATAGGGATTTTTGCCCATTTTTCATTTTTCCGGAGCTTGCGCATGAGATTGATGCCAGATTTTCTCGGCATTACCATATCAAGGGTCATCAGGTCTGGAATATTTATCTCGATTTTTTCCAGGGCCTCCACCCCATCAATTGCCGATTCAACCTTAAATCCTGCATCCTCAATACAGGTAACAAGAAAATTACGGACATCCGGCTCATCATCAACAACAAGTATTCGTTTTTCAGAAGCGAGTGTCATATTTTTCTCCTTACTTTTTACGGCAAGACATTCTCTCCGATATTTTTCCGGGAGTATTATCTGCTGCAAAACACTGCGTAAGGGTTTTGCAGCAGATTGTTTAACCGGAAGACACTATTCTTCACCCCACTTGATAAATCCAGGTTTTACATCCACCATTGCATTGACGATCAGTTCTACAACACCACTGTAGGTAAGCTTTTCCTTTTCTAAGAGTTGATAGCGTTCAAAAAGGTCTCTGAGCTGGCCTTTGCAATTGGAACATGGTGCACAGACATATTTGGGTATTTCCGGTCCCCTGGAATCGGAGAATGCATTCAGTATCTGTTCCAGTTTTTTCCTGCCAGTTACCTTGAAGCGCCATTCCGGAATATTGTTACGGCTCATGATTGCATATCCGCTCCCGCCTCCGCAACAGTAATTGTGAGGTCCATTGGGATGCATCTCCCTGAATTGGGGACACAGTTTGTGCATGATTTCTCTCTGGGGCTTGATGATTCCCATCAGGCGTGTGACATTGCACGGATCATGAAGTGTGACAGGAAAATTGTTTCTTTCCGGGTCAAATTTTATCTTTCCGGACATGACAATATCCCGCAGCAGCGGGAAACAACTTTCACGCGGGGTTTTTAATCCTTCCGGCAGTACCCTGTCGGCAATTACTGTAAGCGCTTTATGGGCATGACCGCATTCTCCAAGGACGATTTTTTTCACACCGAGTTTTTTAGCTGCCTGGGCTTGCAGGATTGCTGTTCTGGCAAACTGAACATCATCATAAAAAACACCATAATTGATGCTGTCATATGCTGCAAGATCGCTTGAAAGAGTCCATGAAATACCGGCTGCCTGAAAAATCATTGAAAATGCGGCGATGTTTTCCGGCCATGCCATGATTTCCCCAGCATTGTGGATCAATAAAATGTCAGCTCCTTCCACATCCCATGGGGTTTTAAAATCATAACCAAATTCTTCAGAGAAGTCTTCGTCGATAAACTCAACATTATCCCGGACAACAATCTTGTTCATTTGAGTGGAGGAACCGGTTTTCAATTGCATCATGGAGCCTTTATCATGAAGCTCGGGTACGGTGATCCCCAGTTCCTGGCTGAAAATTTTTCTAATCTCTCTGGCAACCAGGGCGTTATCCGCACCGATCGGGCAGGTCTGGGCACATCGTCTGCAGATATTGCATCGATAAGCCATTTCTCCGAGACGGGCTACCGTCCTCCAATTCAGGTCAATGTCACCGTTTCTCCATCTTGAGAAAGGTTCCTTCTTGACATACTTTTTATAGATCCGCCTGAAGATTTCGGTCCGGTAGTTGGGACGATACATCTCATTTCCACCTGTAGCTTCGTACAGATGGCAGGAGTCAGAACAGGTGTTGCATTTTGCACAATGCTCCATAGTAGTTTCGAGCATGGAAAGGAAGGTCCAGTTGTTTTCTTTGGTGAACAGTTTCCGCATTCCGTTAATAAATTTATTGACCAGTTCTTCTTCTTCTTCTACGGTCTTCGGTATTGGAATTTGCAGAATATTTACATCATCCAGTATGCAGACATATTTTCCCTTTGTCTCTTCCGGGATATCTGCCCAGGCCTTTTCTTCGAAATCAGCCGGAAGAGGCATGAGATCTTCGTTTTTTACAGTGGCCAGCTTTTCCGTATTTTTACTCACATCATTGATTTGAAGGTCTTTGTTCATTGATTTACTCCTTTTCCTTGTTCGTGCTCGCTTCTGGCTCGGCAACCGGATTAAAAGTAGCGACTTCCGCCCATGTTGTTTTCCCATGCCCGGCAATATGGGATGCTGACCAGGATACGGGATAATTTAAAACGATATTGATTTTTGCGTCTGTTTCGGGAGTACCGATGTTGGGCTCATCTCCCCACCGGATGTCGTGATACAGGAAATATTTCATGAAAAAATGGGACATATGGGTAATCGGGATGTAGGCGATGGTAAATGCAGCCAGGAGTATTTGAAGGTTGAACAAAGGACTGTGAATTAATTCCATGTTAAAGCTGATCAGATTTGCAATGAATGTGCGGGCAAAATGGAAGTTCGGGTCAACAAGCAGCCATGTGAGCGATGCACTGCCCATGGTGACAATGAAAAGTCCAAGATTAAAGAAATGTTCTGCGGAGGTATATTTTCGGAGGCCTGGATCGGTCATCCTTTTATAGATCAGTCCGATCGCTCCTCCAATTACCAGAATAAAACCAAGGGGACCGAACAGGTTGGTCAATGCGGCAACGGCCGAAGAAAGGGCGCTACCGGAACCAATGGTGATCCCCGCCAATTGGGCAACAGCGCCTATCCCGAGAAGCCCGATAAAGGCGACAACAAGATAAAGCCCGAAATGGAATGGAAATGTAACATACCATAATGGCCGATTGTATTCCCATACAGCCTTCAGGAAAAGGATCTCAGGGATCATGACCTTGAGTTCTCCTATTTTCGATTTTTCCCGGGGTTTGGTCCACCAGTCAACATCTTCAAGATAACTTCCACCATAAGATGCTCTTTTCCCCTCATGAGCAACCGGATAAAGCTCCCATCTCACATGGATCGGGTTGTTGAGATAACTGACGATACGTCTGATGACAAAAAAGAAAAAAACGATTATCGCCAGATAAACGATTGAATATATTAATAGAGCCATTCTACTCTCCTTCTTGAATTAATTTTGGTTTGCCTGAAAAATTCAGATGATTACGATTTGCCCAACAGATCGGAAACCATCTTTAAAAGTGTTTTTTCATCAATGGGTTTATTCATGAATCCTTCCGGTTCAGGGAATCCGCTCAATTTTTTTAAAAAGCTTCTCATGGAATCTCCGATGGCGGTAATAATGATCACCGGTATTTCTTTGAGTTCATCATTTCCCTTGTAGTACCGGTAAGTTCTTACACCGGATTGGTCGGGCATTGTGATATCGAGAGTGATCAGATCCGGTTTTTCCTTTTTTGCCAGATCAAATCCTTCAACTCCATCTTTTGCTGTAATGACTTCATATCCATTGTCCTGAAAAAGCGCGGTAAGATAGATCAAAACATCCTGCTCATCATCTACTACTAAAATTTTTTTCTTGTTGCTCATATCCTTTCCCCTTCAGTTTTTAGGTTGGCTTTACTGGATGATTTTTTTTTGAGCAAACAGTCTTGATCGTTTTCTCTTCAGGAAATCATCCGGACACATATGTTTTTTAAAAAGTCATTTTATTGGGAACTATTTATCCTTTTTACAGTCAGAAGATGGTTTTCGATTCTGGTTATGAAGAGAGATTTCTTTCTCGGCAAGTCTTCTGATTTTATAGGCCGAGTCACGTAATGTCCCGAAAACAACCCCGCACCCGTCATCGAGCCGGAATTTGTCTCCGTGATCTGCCAGTTCAAGCATCTCATAGCAGAGATCCACTATTTTTTTCAGGGTCTTATCTTTTTCCATGTTGGTTAAGATTCTTGAATGATTATAGCTTGCTTAAACGAGATAAACGGTCAGTTGATTCTTCTATGGATAACAACAAGTGTGCCAATATTAAATGGATAGAGTAAATATTATTTTATATTGTTGTTACAGTATGTTAATTTGTAAGATCGGTTGATTCAGGATGGTATGTCTCAAGTTGCTATTATGGAAAGTATATGGAACTTATTTGAGCGATTTGGAATTATATTTTTTAATATATTGTTTTTTTTAATTAATACTATATCCAAGCATATTTTAGATACGTATTGAGTAGTATCGTTGGACTAATTAGAGACACGAGACACAGATTTTGAAGAAATAATTTTGCTGTTTCGCCCCTACATTGCATGGATTCTGGCAGGTTACCGGCTTTTTTACGTTAACTCAATTATCGAGATTCATCTACTTCAGTCCAAAGACATCCAGGTAACGGTACAATGTCGCCCGTCCTATGCCGAGAATTCTTGCAGTCTCTTTTCGGTTACCTTCCGCCTTGGCAAGAGCAATAATGACATCTTCTTTTGAATGTTTCAGAACAGGGCCTGGTCGCAATTTTTTTTTATCCGATCGGTTGATGATCTCGGGGGGGATGTCTTTTTCAGTAATAATGCCGTTCCGGCATTTAACATATGCGTATTCAATTGCATTATGAAGTTCGCGAACGTTTCCAGGCCAGGAATAGCTTGAGAACAAATCCATCACCTCGTTTGAAGGTGTCAGGGCAGGTCTATTAATTTCATCGGATATTATTTCAAGAAAGTGCTCCACAAGCATCGGGATATCCAGCCTTCTTTCCCGCAAAGGAGGCAGCGTTATGGGTACAACGCACAATCGATAGAACAGGTCTCTCCGGAATTTTTTCTTTTCAACCAGTTTCATCAGATTCTGATTGGTAGCGCTGATGATTCTGACATTGACCTGTATCGATTTCTCTCCACCAACCCGTTCGAATTTCTGTTCCTGGAGGACTCTGAGCAATTTTACCTGCATTGCCGGTGACAGCTCACTCACTTCATCCAGGAAAATGGTTCCTTCATGGGCCAACTCAAATCTGCCTTTTCGATCCTGGACAGCTCCTGAAAATGCTCCTTTAACATGTCCGAAAAGCTCACTTTCAAGAATTCCTTCCGGGAGTGCTCCGCAATTAATCGCCACAAAAGGTTTGTTGGAACGAGGCCCGACATTATGGATAGCGTTTGCCACCAGTTCTTTGCCGGTTCCACTTTCTCCTTCGATGAGAACCGGTGCAAAAACAGTGCTCACTTCCCGAATCTGATCAAAAATTTCAAGTGTTTTTGGGTCTTTGCCTACCAAACCTCCAAGGGAATGGTGATGTTTCAATCTCCTTTTTAACAGATCCAGCTCAGTATCATCTTTAAAGGAGAGAAGAGCCCCGACTTCCTGGTCGCTCTCATCAATCAGCGGCATGATGGACATCTTCAGAACCCGTTTTATATTGTCCGGCCTTGTAAAAATAATTTCTTTTTTTAAGATGCTTTTTTCCCGGTTTTCCCGATTCATTGTAAGTGTTTCACAGAACTCACAATCTCCGCCGCAGAATCTTCCCGGGAAAACTTCATGACAATCTTTTCCAAGAATATTTTTTCTTTTGTATCCGGTTATTTTTTCAGCAGCCTTGTTAAAGAAAAAAATTCGTCTGCTTCGGGTATGAGCCATAACGCCATCCAGAAGATTATCCAGAACTCCTTCCAGATTTCTCCGGGTAACAAAAAGGGCATTTAGAAATCCTGAATCAAAAAGTGTGCTGAGTCTGCTTTTTATTTTCTCCTCAGCAATTTTCAGTTCGTTGTATCGATGATTTTCATTTTCACCCGGAGAGGGATCAGGCAGATCCCAGTGTATATGCGGAGGCATACCTGGAAGGGTTGGCCGGCAATCCTGATCAAATTCACCGAGTGTGATGATGAGGTCAAACATGAAAGGTTCGACATCCAGAAGAGACAGCAGAGGTAGACCGGACAGATCAATTCCAGACTCCAGCATCACTTTTTTCGTGGTTGGATTCAGCTTCGGAGGGGTCATGGAGGCACTGATAAAATCAACAGAATCGGTTTTCATCTTATAGGCAAAGGCGTTTGCCATAAGGTGAAGGTTGTTTCCGCCATCGCCAAGAAAAAGTATTCGTCGTTTCCGGTCAGCCATCAGGTGCGATTCAATCTATCCAAAGGACGTTCATCAATTGATATTTATCTTCCGGTATCACTTTTTGTTTTTTTAAACCATTTCGTCAGGATTCCTCAGTACATGTTGGCACCGGCAAACGGTTTCGGGGCAGGGTGATCCGGAAAGTGGTTCCCTTGCCCGGCTCGCTTTCAAGCTCAATCTTTCCGCCATGTTCCTGAATAATTTTTCGGGTTATCAAAAGTCCGAGGCCGGTTCCGCCGAGCCCTTTGGTTGTAAAAAAATTGGTAAATACCCTATTTTTAATTTCGTAATCCATTCCGCATCCATCGTCAATGACTTCATATATGATTGCATTATCTTTTTCAAAGGTTTTCAGGAGGACATTTTTTCCGTTTTTATTATCACTCATCCGGCAGGCATCAATGGCATTCCCCACAAGATTGGTAAGGCATTCATGCATGCTTTCGCTGTCTATACAGGCCGGGGCGATATAGCTGTCATATTCATGCAGCAGTTTAATTCCAGACTCATTTGCCTTGGCCGAATACATGGTAACCACCTCATCTGCGGTTTGAACCGGATCGCAATTCTCTGCCTTGATTTTTCTGCCTTTTGAGAAACTGAGAAATTCCTGAACAAATGTTGATACCCGGTGGATATTCCGGTTCAACATTTCCATTCCCTGTCCGATCCGATCGGTTTTGCCCTTTTCAATTCCTGAATTCAGCATATACATGCCACCTTCCAGGCCAGTGATCAGATTTTTTACGCCATGTGCCAAACCAGCAACGGTTTGTCCTACTGCTGCAAGTCTTTCAGCTTCCAGCTTTTCATGTTCCAAACGTCTGATTTCGGAAAGGTTTTGGATTGAAATGGCCATTCCTGACTGCTTCCCTTTGATTTGAATCTGTACTCCTGCGAGGCGAACCGGTATTTTTCCCCCTTCCATGGTTATCACTTCGGTTTCCGGGAGATACACATGGCCAAGTCCGGCTGAAACCTGCGCCAGAAAATTTTTGGGAAGCATTGAGGCAAGCTTTTCCTTGGTTATTTTTTCATGGTCTTCGATTTGAAAAATCTTTCGGGCAGCCTGATTGAATATGGTTACCTCTTCTCCCATATCGACTGCGATGATACCGTCGATCGAGGTGGCAATGAGGGATTCCATAAAGGAATTCGCGATTTTTAAATCATCTTCCAGTTTCAGTGTCTGGGATATGTCAATCGCCACCTCCATAACCAGATCAAAATGCCCGTCTTCATGTCGGAGAGGTACGGTGGATACAAGGAATTCACGTCTTTTCCCGCTGCGGGTTTTCCATACATGATTCCCGGAATGCATTTTCCCATCACGGAATGTTTGGCCGGAGGTGCATTCCTGGCATTCTGTATCATAACCTTTGAGCGCTACATAGCAGTTCTGGCCAATAATATTACCAAAAGTATTTTCCACTTTTTGATTTGTTTTCACAATCCGAAAATTTCGGTCAATCAACAGGATGCTGCAGGGGACCTGGTCAAATAAAAGTTGGTATTCTTTTCTGATCTGAGCAGTTTCGGTGATATCCAGAGACATTTCTACCAGAAAGGGGATATCTCCATTTTCATCGATCACCGGGATGGTATGCTGTAAATAATGTGTAATACGGTCTTGTTTATTATATCCAAGTTCTTCGCTCACACGTGCAACCCCATCTTTGAACACTTTAACACCTTTGCAATCAACACAATGGACATCTTTGTTTTTATAAACAACATGGCATTTCTTTTTTTCCCATCTGCCAAACATTTTTTCAAAGGTCTTGTTGGCAAATACAATTTCGAAATTTTGATTGATCACTGCAATGGCCATCGGAATCACATGAAAGAGATTATTCTTTATCCAGTCGTCAATATTGGTAGGAGTTACCATATGCGTTCCTTTATCTTTTTAGTTTATGAACAAGTTTTATCAGTTCGGGCAGTCGGATGGGTTTTTCAATGAATCCATCCGGTAATGGAATGTTATCATCATTGACCAGTCGTCTGAAACCTTTGGGAAGAAAACTTTTTTCCGAAGACATCCCGCTCATCAGGAGAATTGGAATTTTTCGAAACATTTCCGTACTGCGCAGCTCCCTGTAGATGGATATGCCGGAACGCTTCGGCATCATGATATCCAGAATAATGAGATCCGGCTGATTTTTCTGAATAACCTGGATCACAGAATCATTTTCATCAACAGTTGTTACATCATATCCGTTATCCTCAAGCGCAGTGCTTAGATAAATGCAGATATCCGGTTCATCATCGATTAACGTTATTTTCATACATATATCCTGTTTACTATGGGAATTTCTGAATTATTTTTCTTTGTCAATATCGATCACAAAATATTCTGGACAATATCATCAAATTGGTGATTAATCATCCTAAAATATTGAACAGGAGGGTATGAACCCGGAAAAGAAAAAAAAGATGTTGGAGATTCTTTATGAGCATGTCAACAGACGTGAATATGTATCTCCGGATCCGTTACAATTCTTATATGATTACATGGATGTAAGGGATCGGGAGATCGTTGGCCTGGTTGCCTCTTCACTTGCATACGGCCGGGTTGCCCAGATACTGAAAAGTGTTGCACGGATTCTGGATATCATGGGGCCGTCGCCTTATCTGTTTCTCAAAAAGGAAACGTATCAGAATCTTATAAAGAGATTTTCCGGATTTAAACACCGGTTTGCCACAGGCGAACATATTTCAGCACTGCTTTTTGGTATGAAAAACACTATTGTCCGTTTTGGATCTTTGAATGCCTGTTTTCAGAAAGGGTATTCTGAAAAGGATGAAAACATTATTCCCGGGATGATTTTTTTGGTGGATAGCCTTACACAACCGGAATGTGATTTCGGCCATCTTATCCCTTTGCCGGAAAGGGGAAGTGCCTGCAAGCGGATGAATCTGTTTTTACGGTGGATGGTCAGAAAGGATCATGTTGACCCCGGAGGTTGGGAGGGTATTTCAGCCTCTAAATTAATTATCCCGCTGGATACCCATATGCATAAAATGGGGATTCTTCTTGGATATACAACACGAAAACAGGCAGATATGAACACAGCTTTGGAGATCACACAGGGTTTTCGTGAGATGGTCCCCCTGGATCCGGTGAAATATGATTTTTCATTGACAAGGTTCGGCATCCGGAACGATCTGGATATGAAAGATTTTTTGAAACCAACCTTGACATATATCTGAATTGCGATATAACTCTCACTTCTTGGTAAAATTTTAATGAGTTAGGAGTATTATTACGTTGAATTCTCATGAATGATCCTGCTTTACATAAGCTATTTACGAATCAAAAAAATCTGGAGCGTATCCTGGATAATCTTCAGGATGGAATCATTGCCCATGATTTAAACAGACGGATTTTTTATTTCAATAGAATGGCGGAGAAGATTACCGGTTTTCAGAGGGATGACGTCCTCGGGAAGGACTGTCATACTGCATTGGGTGGTCCTTTATGCGGGAAATCATGTTCCTTCTGCAGCGAAGAACCTGGCCTTACGGACCATAGCGAATATACAATCAATATTACGACAAAAAGCGGAGAATCCCGGAAGCTTGAAATGTCCGCCACCATGATGAGGGATGAAAACGAACAGAATTTTGGAGTACTTGCGTCATTTAAAGATGTGACTACTCTTTTTCATCTCAGTGTTAGGGCAAAAGAGGTAACCTCTTTTGGAAATATCGTCGGACAGAACCATAAAATGCTGGAAGTGTTTCAGCAGGTCATCAATGTCGCCCCATATGATTACCCGGTGCATATTCATGGTGAAACCGGAACCGGAAAGGAGTTGATCGCCGGTGCGATTCACGAAGAGAGCCGTCGGAATGGGGCACCCTTTGTACCCATCAATTGCGGTGCGCTTCCGGAAGGGCTGATCGAGAGTGAATTGTTTGGCCATGTGAAAGGGTCGTTTTCCGGTGCTGTCCGTGATAAAAAGGGACGATTTGAGCTGGCTCAGGGGGGGACGATTTTTTTAGACGAGGTAGCAGAACTCCCTAAACACGTTCAGGTCAAGTTATTACGT
>PNOB01000072.1 GCA_013824585.1 Desulfobacterium sp.
CTTCTAGTATCTGTTGGGTTGTCCGGATTTACATTCAAAGCATAACCGTAAAGTACTGCAAGAATATCTGCTTGGCTAAAAGATGATCCGATATGGGAGCTTCCCCCTTTACTGGTCATACTTAAAACATGAAGCCGGATTTTTTTTGCTAATTCATTTGTATCCATAATCGAATTCTTTCGTTATGCAGTTTATTTTTTAGGGTTGTAGTAGTCAAGTAATCCCGAATGAAATTCAGATCAGATTGACTGACATTCATTATGAATACTGGAAATCAAACAGATCTGGGTGTTATTCAGGATTACCTTGGTACTGCTAGAATAGGAGATGGTGGAGAGGTACAAATAGGGCATGCTTATAAAATCGCAAAACCAATATATGGATCAAAAACAAAACGCTCAATTTTAAGGTTGCCCAGGCCTACAACTTCAAGCGCGGCCAGTGTCTCTCCAGGCCATGCAGGATTGTCCAGCTCGTCAAAAACAAGGATCGCTCCTTTGGGCATACGCGGTAAAAATGTTTCAAGGGCTACTTTTGTCGGATCATAAAGATCAAAGTCAAGAAAAAGCAGGCTGACCACGACGTGTTGGTGGGATTCGATAAAAGACGGAATAGTCTTGCAGGCATCTCCTCTTATTAGTTCAATTTTTGGAATATGTCCGAGAAATCTGTTCATGTCAAAGGCCTTGATTAACATCTGAAGTTCTTCGTACGAGGATGAGGCCAGGTCCCCGACTTTACCAGTCCGCAGAGAATTCTGGTCCTTTTCGCTGACGAACTGAAAGCCATCAAAGGTATCAAACCCATAAACCCGGCGCATGATATTGTTGGGCTCAAGCACCGCACTGAAATTTGCCCAGCACATTAAGCCTGCACCGCGATATACGCCACATTCAATAATGGATCCTTTTATGTCCAGGATGCGTTTAAAAATTTCATAACGAGCCAATAGACGAGTCATGTCTTGACGACGGACATACCTAGTAAAATGAACCAGTTTGTTCAGCGTAGAATCGGGGCTACTTTCAAACTGCTGAACATAAATATCTGCCGCTTCCCGCTCTTGAAGTGTGCGGAGAAAACCCTCGGCTTCCTGTTGATTGTCGTTTTTAACCATGCGTCCTCCAAATATTTACAGTATATTTCTGTTTACAAATAAAGAATAGATCGTACCCTTGCAATAACATCCTGCGACAAAGGGACGTTCAAATCCTGACAATTCTGCAGTGCCTGCTCCGGGGTCTTAGCCCCAAAAAGGACGCACACCTTCTCATACATGTGGACCAAGGCCCGTAAAGCCAGACTGGACAGAGGAACTCGCAGTCTTTTACTAACTTCTCCAAGCTGTTGAACGATTTCAAGGTTACGAATCAAGGCTCTGCCCTGAAAATGTGGCGCTCTCGAACGATGATCCGTGGTCGAAAACTTGGCTTTTATTCCATATTTGCCAGTGAGCAAACCGTCACACAACCCCCCCCATGCAACAAAAATAATCCCGTGCTCCTGACACAGCTTCAGGTAGTTATGTGCATTGTCCAGCATTAGTAGGTTCAGCCTTGCCTGAACAGCGGCCACGGGTCCTATCTTACATGCACGGCTAACATCTTCAGGTGAAAAATTCGATAATCCTATTGCCTGTATTTTTCCTTCCTGTCGCAGCCCCATCAATGTGCCCATTATTTCCTCAATGGTAGAGATTTTATCTGGCCAATGAGCATAGTAGAGAGGGATGGTCTCTAACCTGAGTCTTTTTAGACTGTATTCAACGGCTGAAGTTAAGCGCTTTTTTGAGCAGTCTCGCACGGATCTGCCCTGAGCTTGGTCCCGATACATCCCCCCCTTGGTGGCGATTACCACCTTGTGCCGGTCATCACCCAACGCGCTGTAGAGCCTTTCCTCTGATACACCGAGTCCATAGATATCTGAGGTATCAAAAAAATCAATACCATTATCAAAGGCAACTCGAATAGCTTCAACAGCCAACTGTCCAGTATCCTCACCCCATCCATGCCCCCCTGACGCTGCACAGCCGAACCCGTACCTTCCAATAGAGAGTCCGATATCTTTGATTATGAATTTTGATATCATAATTACCTTCGAACCTTCTTAGTGATGGCTATCATTGTTTGAAGCAAAATCCTCACATCAAGCCTTAAAGACCAGTTCTTGACATATTCAATCCGAAGGGCATTTTTTTTCGGCAAGATATGTTTTCTAAAAAAGGCATACGGATCATCATTACCCACAATTTCGTTGAGAGAAATGAATTCAATTGAGGCAAGATCGGTGATTCCAGGCCTCATTTGCAAAATCATCTTTTCATCACCGAAATAATCATTGGTAACTTCTAGAACCTCAGGTCGCGGACCTACAAGACTCATTTTACCTGTCAAGACATTCAAAAACTGGGGGAGTTCATCCAGTTTGGTTCGGCGTAGTAAAGCACCGGTACTCGTTACACGCTTATCATTGGTGCCCGTGGTCGGTCCACCCAAAGACTCGGCATTTTCTACCATTGTTCTGAATTTAAGAATGCGGAAAGGTTTCCCGTGCAACCCTGCGCGCACACCGCGGTAAAAAACCGGACCTGGAGATGTAAATTTTATGACGACAGCAATTATGATAAGCAAAGGTGCCATGATGAATATCCCAGCCATAGCACCGATTACATCCATTGCTCGCTTCAACAACAAATATATCCGTCTGCCAGAAAAAGCGACCGGTGTTTCAGGCGATGCTTCCATTACGGTGCCCCATACTTCTCAAACCAGACACCCCCACGCCCGTCAGGACAAAGTGGAGCGGTGATTTTATGCTCAGCCCGAAATTCGTCCACCGCCTTACGAGAACCAAAGCAGCTTGCATAATCATCTATTATTACCACCCCGCCAGCCACAACCTTGTCATAAAGCCCTTCAAGGCAGCATTTCGTAGATTCATACCAATCACCGTCAACCCTTAGAAGGGCAATCTTTTGAATACGATCTCTGTACAATGGGATCGTATCTTGGAACCAGCCTTTCACAAAGATTACCTTGTCAGCGGGGAAACCCATAGTATCCAGCATGAGTTTCTTTACTTCCTCAAATGTTCCCAAACACGAGCCTTTCGATAAAACATGAACATGGTCTCCGGTTCCTTCTCCCTTAGCAATGTCATAATCATCTTTAGTCGGATCCGGAAGGCCCTCGAATGAATCAAACAGCCAAAGATTTCTCGGGGGACATATCGGCTCATCTGTATCAAAAATAGTCTTCCCGATTAATGCAGCACATCCACCCCGAGCTACACCCAACTCAAAAAAATCGCCCTCTACATTATCTCTATTGAGTTGTCTCGCTATTTTGTATGTAGCTTCAAGTCCGCCGATTCCAACAAGCGTATAAGGCATTATGCTATAAATTTTTTTTACTGCAAGCCTACGATTGGGATCTGTGAAAGGATAGTATAATTTGCCTTTTAGCCCATAGTGGAAACGAATCATATCTTTGTATAGAGGAAAGACGATTTGATACATTCCCTTGAAAAGACCCTCTGGGAGGATGGAATGGAGAGAGTGAACTAATTTCTTAAGGTTTTTATTATTCATGTTTTTCACTCCTGTATTGAGATCTTGTGTTATTTGTCGGTGCTATAGATTTACTTGATAGGGGCCGTTAGATTTTTCGTAAGAGGGTTAAAAAGGTACCCGGACTACGTGAGCAACTACGGTATACTCATAGTGAAAGTTGCGCCGGAAGGATAGCCATGTGCAACCGAAAGTTCGAGATGTATCATGTCTCAAACCTCCCCCGTATTAGTGGTACTCGTTTCCCGTCAATTTGAGCTGTTGGATCTTTCTCTGTCATCGTATTACGTTTCCGAAAATGCATCATGCCTATTCTGGACTATCTGCTCCAAGAACTTGATCAAGCTCATGTAAATGGTGACCCCATCAAACGATTCCTTGAAAGTCGTTAGCGCGTTAGACTGAAAAGTTTTGAGTCGACTCGAATTGCTTGCCAAGGTTTCCAGTTCAATGGCAAGCTTCTCAGCGCTATTATCGTAGCTAAAACCACATCCCCGACGCTCCAATAGGTTATACAGTGCACCCTTGTTTAGACTAAGGGCAATCGCCAACCCTCCGGAAAGGTATTCTGCCGGCTTATTGGGGATATTGTTGATATAATTCATGGACTCGATGTACGGCGCCAGACCGATATCAGCCAATTCCAGCAAGGCCATTACCTGCTCGGCATTGACCCAGCCCGGAAAAAGCACGCTATTGAGCCCCTGTGCCTGTCTTTTAATCTGTACCGCGCTTTCACCAGCACCACAAATGATAAACTTTGCGGGGATCCGTCTGCTTTCCAGAAGTTTAGCTGCTTGAAATAAAGGCACAAAATCAAAGCCTGTGCCAAACGTTCCCAAAAAAACCATAATGAGTTCATCGTTATCGCAGCTTACACCCATTCTCCGCCAAAATCGCTTTCCCTCTTCTATTCGATCAGCAGGAATGTCTTCCGCTGAATACCCCATTGGAAACACACGATCATTATCGGTTCGAGATCGTTGCGCATGTGCGACGCCCCAGTCCACAAAAGCATCAGTGAGACCAATTATTCCGTTGGAACCCATACAGGCACCTTTTAGCTTTCGCAACATTGGAGCTGAGAGAAGACGCACAGCAGGCTTCAAGACCGGTGGCACCAAATCAAAGAACACATCGGGCCATAAGTCACGAATATCCAGAAGAACTGGAATAGCGCGCTTTCTAGCATAGTTAACCGCCGCTAGGCCCAACTCAGCAGTTGGGATTGACGCCAAAATGATATCAGGCTGTTCTGGACCTTTCTCTGCCAAAACCGAAAATTGTCGTGCCACCAAGAAATTGTCCCTAATACGTGATAGTGAAATGTTCCGAGAATAACCACAACCGTGCAGATATTGAATTTCGTAGCCAGATTCAACTGAAAGACGCATATCTGTTTCATAGCGGTGATGTCGATTAAAGTGATCGAAAGTAGAAGTCCACCAAAGCACCCTGTGACCTGTCCGAGCTAACATCTGCGCTAAGATTCCCATCCGCATAGTTCGTTGTGAACCATCACCGTCGTGAGGTGTTGGCTCAGCTCGCTGAATTAGCCATACCTTCATAAATGAATTCCTTTGATTTGACTCGCGAAAGTACCCAGAAAATCCCAACCATGTATTTCTTCGACGCGCCATTTCTCACGCGGCCACGCGTTCCATGTATTCTGGTCGTCGCTTCCGTGAAGGGGCTTTTATAGCAATGAGGTCAGGTAAGTAACCATTATTTTTCAGAGCGCTTGATAAGCTCAAAAGTGAATTGCCATGCCATGTTCCTGATGCCAGGGATGCGAAGGATAATAGCATCGATTGCTAAAAGCGCTCTGAACAGTGGCTTGAAAATTCTTGTTCTCCGAAATGGAACTGCGATAATGGCAAACCAGTGCCAATATTTGACATTACGGACGTCAAAAAAATATGAGGCAAAACGTAATTCTTTATGGGATATGATATGCTCAGCTTCAAACTGAGTCCGGAGTTTTGGTGTCAATTTTCTGTAAAGTTTGATGAGGGGGTTATAATTCAGAGCCTCGTATGCGAACACGATGGCGCCTGGTTTCATGATACGCCGCAGTTCCGGAAACCCATAGCTTAGATCAATATGGTGCAGCATACCGGAGCAAATGACAATATCGATGCTGTTAGCGGGGAGCCCAGTATTTTCGCAATCCCCCTGAAGAAAGAAGGAATTCTTTGTGAGATTCTGCTGATCGGCGCTTTGTTTACAATTATTGATTGATTCTCTGCTGACATCAATCCCAATACTGAGTTTTGCGCCAGCGGCCGCCGCTCTCAATGCGCATCCACCATTTCCACAAGCGTAATCAAGTACGATTTTATCCGGTGCATTACGGTTGATCCAATTATCCAAGTATTCATCTGATGGGCCTACTACGCTGTAGAACTTTCTGTTGTCTGGGGTTGACTGCGGGTTGTGCATGTGATCGGAAAAGTGAGCTTCATCAATCTTCCGCATGGCCAGTGAAGAGAGCCACGTCTCATTGACCTTCTTTTCAAGGTCTGTCAGCGTTTTAAGTAGATTGTCAATGTCGTTGTTTTGCATGTTTTCTCCCTCCTTCCCTATTGATAACCGATGGTAACCCCCACGTAACTATTTTTTATGCAGTCTTCCCGGAAAGACACCGAGGATATTACCGGCAGATGTTGATCAACTTTCCCGTTAAGGCGACACGATTCACCCAAATCATAGTTAATGTCAGCAATCATCTTTTCATCGCTCTTTCCAGTCCCATCAAATGCATTACTCTAGCCCCGAAATTAAAGAACCATTCTCGATTTTTGTAATCTCGAAAGTATTTTTTAGGCATTTGGTGATAATGTTTTAGTTCATCAACTGATATTTCAAGCTTATTAGCGACATATTCAAACTCTTCATCAATTGTGCTGGGGTCATATGGTGCTGATTCAAGTTTTTTCAGTGCGTCTTCTCTAGTCATCTGCCCCGTAACAATAAGGCTTGAAAACTGAACCCTTCGAATATCGTTCCCAAACCGCGTAGGATTCCAATATCCCTCGATAAATTTAGTGAGACGGGATTCAAAATGTTTTTGGGGAAGGGCTTGCCAGCCATAAGTCTTTGACAAAGTGTCGATTGCGATTTCTTTTATGTAGGGCAAATAATTAAGCGGTTTGACCACCCGAACACCCTTAATGTACCTTAAATATACCTTGTGATATAATATTCCACTCCATGGATAGCTCTCCATCTTTGACGTACCAAATTGCTTTCGTACATCATTTATAAAAGACATGTCAGTTCCGTAATATTGCCATAATGTTGGGGTTCGTATACATTCAGTTGAGTAATTACCTCCATTTAAAATATACCTTATATTATATTTTTTCGTAAATTTATACTGGGCCGCAACAAATGCATGATCTTGAGGATGGTCTACATTAGAAGTGCCAGCCTTAAAAAAAGCAAGTTGAAAGTCACGCATCTCTTGCCAATCGATAACCTCCGTATATAAATCGAGTCCTAGTTTATCGACCATAACTTTGATATTATTAACAGCAGCGCTTGTATCCCATCCGCCATCTACATGAAATACCAATGGGCGTAGTCCAAATTCTGTGATGACTAAATGCAACATCCAAGAACTATCTGGGCCTCCGCTAAGACCGAGTATCGAATCATGCGGTTTGTTTCTTGACTCAGACTTGATCTTGTCAACTAGCTTCTGAAACATTGCTCTTGAAGTCTCATTTGGATGCCAGTGGGGAAGTACATGTTTATAAAATCCATTGCAGTTGTCGCAAACACCCTTTGCGTCAAATGCAATGCTGGGATCGGACGTGTCCATCACACAATTTGTACAGATTTGATAGTGCTCCATTATCTACTCCTGATTATAGATAGATTTTTTTCTACAACGCAATATTGGCGATCTGCTTATATTCATTTTAACAATCTTTTACCCACTTACTTATAAAATGTTTATCCAGCAAGTCATGTTTCTCCAGAGGTGTTGGGTAATTGATAAGGACAGCACGGTATTTTCCCATAAAAACGAATAAACTGCCGACAGCAACTCCAATGATTCCATGCTCTTTAATGACCGTACCGATGTCATCAAGTGAACCTGCGCCACCTAAAACCGTTAACGGGATATTTATTGCATCCCTAATTTTTCTTATCAGATTCATGTCGTAGCCTTTCATAACACCATCCTGGTCGATTGAATTTAATATAATTTCACCAGCACCCATCTCTTGCACTTTAACTGCAAAGGCAACTGGATCAGCCCCTGTAGATTTTTTGGCATTATGAGTATACAATTCGTATTTATTGCTTAATTTTTTTTTCTTTGCATCCAATACCACTACAACACTCTGATTCCCGAACATTTTTGCCATTTCATATATGATTTGTAAATTTTCAACAGCAATAGAGCTGACAGCAATTTTTTCAACACCGAGACTGAAAATTCTTTGTGCCTGTGCAAGGGTTTTTATTCCTCCACCGTAACAGAAGGGCATGCGACACTCAATTGCTAAATTTTTGATCATTTTATAATCGGGTTCCCTGTTATTTACGGTGGCATCAATGTCAATTACCATCAATTCATCTACTTCTTTCTCATTAAATATCTTAACAGCATTGATAGGATCACCAACATATTTCGGGTCCTTGAATTTTGTTGTTTTAACAAGCCCTTTGTTGTGAACCAATAGACAAGGTATTATTCGAGGATAAAGCATAATTATAGACTTGCAAAATTTTGTAATAGTTGAATTCCGTTTGAATGGCTTTTCTCTGGATGAAACTGTGTCCCAAATATATTTACATTATTTATGGCAGAAGCATAAGTAACACCATATCTGGTAGTTGCTATAATATCATCATTATTATTGCAGGCAAAATAATAGGAATGAAGAAAGTAGAACATGGAATTACCGTTTAATTTCTCTAACAATTTGTTGTTTTTTATTGGAGTTATACTGTTCCAGCCCATGTGTGGTAAACGCGTTTTATAGGGGATTAAATTAGAATCGAATAACCGAACTTCTCCGTCAATCCACCCCAAACCGGGCAGTTTTCCTTCATCGCTCGATTTTGCCAATATTTGCATTCCCACACAAATTCCTAAAACAGGAACTTTGTTGGCGATTACCTGTTTATCAAGTTCATCGCGCATTCCCGAAGTATTCAGTTGTGACATGGCATAATCAAAAGCACCAACACCTGGAAGAATTATTTTTGTAACATCTTCCAAATCTTCAGCAGTGCGTGCTACCATTGTTTTGATATTTAAACGTTTATAAAGATTGATAAAGGCATTGATATTGCCTAAGCCATAATCAATTATCGTTATCATTTTCTCTTCTCTTACAGCAGTGATTCTTGATATTTATTATATGAATAAAAAAAAGCTCTGATCAAATTTTTGAAATTTCAAACCTCTCCCCGGATCGTTCTTTTGACACCCAATAGCCACCTCCATGGATAATACAATGATAATACAGAAAGAATACGAAAAAGAAATTTAGGACGTTCTATGCCTTCTTTAGTTAGTACCCAGTCGGCTTCCCTTAAAGTCATCATATTTCCACCCCCGCCAGCAACCGCTGTATTTTTCTTAAACTCAGGTCCACCGACCATCTTCTTCTCAGAGAATTTCGAGTGAGAGTAGTCATGATTCTGGTGGATGACTGTAATTGCCTCGGTGGCGTCTATTACTGGTATTTTTCTCATACGAACATCATATACAAGCCAGCCATCCCATCCGGCCCTTCCAACCGAAAAATCAAGCATTTTCACTGTGTTTTTGGGAAAGATGAAATAATCTATTCCCGCATGCCCGTGTATTGTTCCGACTTGCGAGACCTTTGACCTCAATTTCATTTCCCATTCAGCATCATCGAAATCAATTTCTCTCACTACATCAAGATCCCATCGTCTTCCGCATACCAAAAAGGGCGGCTTGCCAACTCTCTGAACCGCTTCGATTAAATCCTGAAAAAAGATAACATCAGTATTGGAATACATTAAGATGTCGTTTTTAGCTAATTTCTGAGCGGCAGCAAATGCTGCACTTAATAGTGGTGTACCGAATTCATTTTTAACTATGGACGGAACATGCTCGACAGATAATTCTTTAGCTATTTCAGCCACTCCTGCATCATCCCCGAAAAGAATGATCTCGCATCTATGTATTAATTGAAGCCAACTCTTAATGGCATTCCTCTGGATTACATTACTGTGTCCTATAAATGGCTTAGGAATGGTAAAGATAGTAATCAATTCCCCCCCCTATTTTTATCAACATTAAGGAGTCCAACTTAACTTTTGTTTTGTTCATGACAATTCTTGTCATTAGCAACTTTGGTAAAAATAATATTATAAAAGTACCAAGAATAAATAATATTGTGCCGAAAGGATAATAAAATCCAACGAAATCAGAAGCATATCCAAATGTTGTTGCAAGATATGCATAGAGAGCAACTGAGGTAACGCTTTTTGTTCGCCCAATAAAAAATCTATTCACAAGTTGCACAGATAATCCTACCCAGAGAGGGGCAACAATTATTCCGAATATTCCAAAATTTGCCCAGGCTTCAGCCAGGAAAATTGAAGTCAAGTGTCCGGCATGACCAGCGGCTACACCTGCCGGATCATAAAAATGCATCAGGATGATTCCATAACTTTCATATGAGGTCCCCGTAAGCACTTCGTTTATCCAACGTCCCGAACTCGAAAACCATAAAAAATCATGAAGGCCTGGAAATATCTGCAACGAATAATATGTACCTAGTAAATGCGATAAAACTCTAGAAAAGACGGAATTGATTAAAACATCCACTAAAGATCCAGTGGCACCCTTGAACAAAATAAATAAACCAGGAAGCAACAAACACCCTAAAATTAATTCATGAGGTTTAATAAATTTACCTCCGACCATAGAGCGACAAAAAGCAAGCGATATCAAGTAAAACAGGATATGCCCGATCGTACCGGATAATATGGATAAAAAAACCATTACTGAAAACTGGGCAATAAAAAGCATCCACCATTTCAGACGGTGTGTTTGTAAAGCCATTATAAATGCGATCAGATTTAAAAATGCAAATGTGCCGCTATTAAAAAGACTCTTCAATAATTTATTATCAAAACCAAAAGAAAAATTTCGACGAATAATCTGCGCTTCAACAACGCCACCTCCGGCTGACACATGAAAAAAAGGAATTTCATTGGGCATGGTAATAACAAACAGAATAACCAGCAAAACTGAGACAATAAATACAATCGGATAGAGAGACCGATCAGTATAATTCCATCCTATATCAAAATCCGACGAACGAAAGATTTTCATTTTTTTATCAATGCTCGATGAACTAGAAAAGATGATATTTGCGGCAATCGCCCCAAGAGGAATTCCGAAAAACATCCACATTATCATCCCCCAAACATGCAATCTATTATCGAAATCGCCGTAAATATGTGGAATATCTTGCGCGATAAATCTAAATAATGAAACATCCAAAACGATAACAATACTGGTAATAAAACTGAACATCAAAAGAATATAAAAAGAATAACTAAGCATATTCAGACGCCATATAGGTTCACCGGATGCTATGCGATATAAACATACCGATGCTATAAGCGTAAGCAAAGAGATTATCAGAATAGCTATTTCAATCATAACAGGAGTCTTTTGATTTTTAAATTTTCATTACTTAGTGTTAATGTTCTTCCTCGGGTCTGATATATTTCCCTTGAACAAAAGAACGCCGTCCACATAAACAGCACTTTCGCTACCGCTACCTGTTCTAAGTCCTTGAATCGCTCTTATTTCTACGAATTCAGGTTCTTTATACACATTATGACTTACCCTAAGCAATTGCCATTTCCCGTTGCCGGTATGAAAATCTGAAAAGCTTGAATTTTTCCCGTCGTATATTTCCATGCGGTATTTTTCTTTTTCAGATGTTTTTACCCAAGCGAATAGAGTAATAGTTTCATTCCCATATAATTCAGGGCTAGATAGTTTTTGCGATAGGTTAAAATTATCATCGCCGACTATCTTAGCAGAGTAACGCCCGGATTTCACCATTGAAGATTCTTTAATAATATTGCCGGCTCCATACCAGGAATACGGACTCGTATTAGGTGTATCAGCCCAATTTTCAAAAGATCCATTTTTAATTAAAGATTCAGTTGGGAAAGTGTCGCTCAGTCGTTGAAAGGTTTGATCTGTCAATTTGAATATGTGCAGTTCTCCGTTTTCACATTTATCAGACTTGTATTTTACAGCATCTGGATGAATAGCCAAGAGAGATTCTGGATTGTCAGTTACTATATATTCTCCATCTATGTCGTATAAATTTTTTATGAATACGATATCGTTAATGATTGCCCTTTGAAGACTATCCTGCTGCAATATTGTTTTAGGTTTTGGATATTTGTTATTAAAAAACAATCGATATACCCACTCTACTTCACCTTCATCTACTTCTTTCATATTGGACAAGTAAATACAAAAAGACTTAGCAGGTATCTCGCTTAGAACACGCGCAAACGAGTAGGGAACATTTGCCTGATGTCTCACAGAATTGGCGTGTTTAAAGGCTAATCCGCCATTGAAAAATGCACACCAGAATGATGCAAGTATCATAAATGAAAGAATCACCTTCTTGGATTTTGTCACTTCAATAATGATTAAAAATCCGAAAATAATTATTGGCCCAAGTGAAAATATAAGTTTGATTGGCTTCGGATATGTGTTGGCTAAAAAGTCTCTATAGTAATAAATATCGATAGGCATCATAGTAATATACCCTGGACTCCATGTTTTTACGGCTCCATATTTAAATCCCAATTTCAGACCTATTGATATGATGATTATCAGGAACAGTGATACGATTAAAGGATGTGCTATATTTATTTTATCTTTATCGGAAGGCGTTCTCTGGCCTGAATCCATAAAACTTGACAAATACAAAGAAAGACCAAGACAAACAAAAATGTAAGCGGACCAAATATAATGAGGTAGAGGCGGGCAACTTCCCACGTTTATCAAAACAGTAGTATATATGAATATTACAAAACTCCACGCAATCAGAAATAAATATCTTGTGGCCTCTCTGTACGCACCAGCCATCATAAAAAGCGCTATGAATGGAAAATATAATAACGATAACAGCATTTCATGATGCGTATATGCGTTTCCGAAAGGCAGACTAGTTGCAGCATGGAAAAAAACAACTAAATCGAGGGCTTTAGCATAGAGTGTTTTTATATCATAATCATATAAGATACAGAAAAAAACAATCGTAATGGCGGCACCGCAGCCAGCGCCTACTATATAATTTATCAAATTTTTCAAATCTCTTCTGAAAACAAGTACCATTAGAAAAAATATAAATGTTGTGGTTCCAATAATCTTTGTAAACGAAGCAAATGCAGCGAAAACGCCGGCATAAAATATTGGTCCGATATACTTATTTGGTTTAACATCTGAAAAGAAAAAAATGAATGCTATCAGAGAATAAAGAGCTATTGTCTGATCCGGATAAATATAAAATCCCTCACCTAATGTTAAAAAAGAGGTATTGAATAAAACACCAAATATTATGGCTGCCCAGATATTCGATCTCTTCACCGCCCAGATCATCGCAATGGTCAGCGTCAACGCGTTGATAAAAACCATATATATCATGCCACTTATGTAACTGTTATTAAAAATCCAGCTAAATAAACGGAGATTTATATATAAGGCTATCCGATCAATCGTGTAGACACCGCCTTTGGATATATTTTCCACAGCAGGGCCTACATAAACGAGCGGATCACTGGGGCTAGGAAGGTACCAGAAGTAGCGAGTAAGAATGAAAATGTAAAATGAGACAAACAGTAAAATAATTAAATACTCGGACAGGCGCATATATAATTTGGTCCAAGGCGCGGATTTACTGATGTTGTTGGAAACAAATTCGGATATTCCCGTCTTGATATCTTTCACAATTAATCCTTCTTAAGTTTCTATATTTTTAAAAATTACGGTTATTCAAAGATTATATATATGTATTATTAATAACTCAAACGCCATGGAGCTCTTTCAATGAAAGCCACTTTTGATTCCACACATATTTATTAAAATAACGGAACTCGTTCTCCCTGTTATAATCAAGCCAGGTATTTACAGGTGCATTGAAACCTGATTTTCTTTTATAGATCGTAGAGGCAGGAAGATGTTTATTTAATACTTTTTTTAAAATTAGTTTTCCACCATTCATTCCAAGTTTCATTGCCGGAGGGATCGAAGCAGCATATTCAGTGACATTTGAATCAAGAAAAGGTGCACGGGCTTCCAACCCGAATGCCATTGTCGCGCGGTCAACCTTTACCAGAATATCATCTGCCAACCATGTTTTGGCATCTACATAGAGATGCTGGTTCATAAGTTCCAGATCACTGACATCCTCATAATATTCCTGGAATTTTAAAAAAGGATGCGAGGTCTTAATCTCATCAGAATGTTCCGCTCCAATAAGTGCAATTCTTTCGTTTTCATCGTGCAATTCGCGCCAGACGTAATGTGCATAATGCGGACTTTGCGCCAGCCCCTTGGAAAATTGCTTAAGTTTAAATCCCCATGAAGTCTTTTTCATGGTTTCAAGTGCTGTCTTCTTGAGCACAGCAGATGCCAACCGCTGAACAGATTTCGGGATTAGCTGTAATCTATTTTTCAATAGATCAGCCTGATAGGTAACATACCCACCAAATATTTCATCTGCGCCATCTCCGGATAATACAACTTTAACAAATTGCCTTGCAAACTTTGACACCAAAACCATTGGTATCAATGAAGTGTCCGAAAATGGTTCATCATAACAATCAATCGTTTTCTGGATTGATTTTTTATCCTGCTTTAATTCTGGAACAAGTTCATGATGAATAGTACAAAGGTAATCCGCAATTAGCCTTGCATCTTCTGCTTCATCATAGCTTGCTTCGGCAAATCCTACACAAAAAGTGTGCAATTCATAAGCAATATGATGCTTTGCGTAGGCCGTAATCCCGCTTGAATCAAGCCCCCCACTCAGGAAAGCGCCAACCGGCACGTCACTGATCAACCGGTATTTTACCGCCTGTTCCAAAAGCGCATCTAGCTGTTGGACTACATCATCTTCGTTTTGTTTGGTTTGGCGATCAAAGCAAGCTCTATAATCCCAATATCTATTTTTTTTAATTTTATCATCGTGAAAGGAAAGATATGTCGCAGCCTCTAGCTTATTGATTTCTCTATAAATAGTCGATGGCGCCAAGATATACCCCATGGCAAGATA
>PNOB01000073.1 GCA_013824585.1 Desulfobacterium sp.
TGACGGAAAAACCGGGTTTTTCATCGATCCGTTTGTGAGCCGCTACGGTCTTCTGAAGGTGATTTGCGGTTTCTCCCTTCCCCCTCTGATGCCTGAGATTCAGGACTGGATCCAAAAGGTGGGCGGCGCAGATGCACAGGCGGTTATCGTCAGTCATTCTCATTATGACCATGCGCTGGATGCACCTTTTTTCGCCCAGAAAACCGGCGCTGTGCTGGTGGGATCGGCTTCTACCGCCCAGATCGGCCGAGGCGCCGGACTGCCGGAAAAACAGATGCGGGTGGTGCAACCTGGTGAGTATTATGCGATCGGACATTTTGAGATCACTTTCATCAAAAGCCGTCACAGCAAGGCTGTTCTTGGCCGCATTCCATGGCCGGGGGAAATCACAACTCCCCTGATCCAGCCTGCGGCAGCTTCAGACTATCGTCTGGGCGAAACCTTTACCATTCATGTGAAGCATCCCAAGGGCAGTTTCGTTCATATGGGAAGCGCCGGATTCATCGAAGGCATGTTTGCGGGTATGACAGCGGATACAATATTCCTGAGTATCGCGGGCAGGGAAGATACGCGTGAACTGTTAGGCCAATCGGCCGCAAGTCTCCAGTCAAAACAGATCATACCGATCCATTTTGATAATTTTTTTCAACCCCTGGATGAGGAGATCTCTTTTCTGATGGGCGCGGATCTGCCGGAATTTTTTCAAACCGCTTCGGCATTCTTACCGGATACGGTTGTACGCACACTTCCCATCGGACAGACAACGGTGTTGTTTCCATTTGTAAAACAACCATAGTATAAAAGTCCGTTTAGCAAGTGACGAAATCGGAAGGGGTAAAGAAATATTGGGCGAAAATCCAATTGCAGTATATTTAAAAAAATACCAATTCAGGAGGTGGAGAATGTCTGATTTAAAAGTAAAATTTGAGAAAGCGGCGGCGGATGTCCAGAAATTAAAACAAAAACCGGATAATGATACGCTATTGAAGCTGTATGCATTATATAAACAAGGCAGCGTGGGAGAAGTAACCGGCAAGCGTCCGGGTTTTACGGATTTTAAAGGTCGGGCAAAATATGATGCCTGGGCAAAACTGCAAGGTACAGCTCAAAAAAAAGCCATGGAAGATTATATTTCGCTCGTGGAAAAATTGCTGGGTTAAAGAATCAATAACCGGCCTATGGTTGGTTTATCAGTAAAAAGAAATTGTAATACAATAAATCGCTGATGAAAGCACTACCAGTCGATGGGGAAATAGTCCTTTAAAAATTTGCCGCACCAGTGTTTTCCCGTCAAAATGCCGTGAAAAAACGGATCGCATACCCTTGCCGATCCGTCTATAATATCTAAAGGTGGTTGGAAATCATGGCATTCCTGTTTCTGTCTGGCCAGGATGGCCGGATCCTCATCCGTTACCCAGCCGGTGTCAACGGAGTTCATGAAAATCCCGTATTTGGCCAGGTCACTAGCAGCGGTATGGGTGAGCATGTTCAGGGAAGCCTTGGCCATATTGGTATGGGGATGGCGGCTGCCTTTTTTAAACCGCAGGAATTTGCCTTCCATCGCCGACACATTCACAATATGTTTTTGTCCGGTGTAATCCTGTTTCATCAGATTGGTCAGCCGGTTGCACAGGACAAAGGGGGCGACGGAATTGACGAGCTGGATCTCCAGCATTTCCGAGGTCTGGATCTCCCCCAGCCGGAGCCGCCAGGAATTGGTCTTCCGAAGGTCCACCTGCTGAAGGTCTGCATCGAGCTTTTCTGCCGGAAACTCCCCGTGCACATCCAGGGAATGATCATAGGAATAAGGAATCTGGGACAACTGTGCGGACATGCGCAACCCGATACCGGGAGCGGTGCCGTTCCAGGTTACGGGCAAAGCTTTCTCCCCGCCCACATTCTCTATGCCTTCATCTTCGGCCAGCCCGTATTCCAGCCGGGAGAGACAGGACTGATAGTGCCTCAGAATGGTCTGGGCGTCCATTGGCAACTCTGCCATACTCCTTGTTTCATTCTCCATGAGATGGGCATAAAATCCGGGCGGCCGCCGGACCGTCTGGGCGGCATTGTTGATGAGGATATCCAGGCGCTGGTAGGTCTTTTTGAAATAATCAGTAAAAAGCTCCACACTTGGGATATGGCGCAAATCCAGCCCGTAAATCTGGAGCCGGGGTCCCCAGTCGGAAAAATCAGGTTCCCTGGAAAATCGTAAAGCCGAATCCTTTGGGAAACGGGTGGTGGCAATCACTCTTGCCCCGGCTCTGAGCATCATCAGCGTTGCCTGGTACCCGATCTTGAGACGGGAGCCGGTGATCAAAGCCACCTGCCCATTCAGGGAAGCTGTCTGGAATCGTTTCTGATAATTGAATTTCGCGCATTCCGGGCACATGGCGTCATAAAAGTGATGAAGCTTTGTATATTCGGCCTTGCACACATAGCAGTTGCGCGGCGATTTCAGCGTATCTTCGTGTTCAGCCGCCCGTTCAGATTCAGGTCCGGCACACAAAATCTGCCGGGGAGCGATAAAGACCGCAGCCTCCCTGGCCTTGCGGATTCCCGTGGCCGCCCTTAGTCCGCGCTCTTTTTCCACAATCACCTGGCGAATTTGCTGCTTTTTATCTTTATTGCGCTTTTTTATTTCAGTCCGGTCGGGCCGGGATATTTTCCCGGCAGCAGTGATCAGCGCGATACGCTCGGACTCCGGCAGGAGCGCCAGAAGTTCGGATCGGTCCGCAATTTTTTCCAGAATGGAAAGACATCCCAGTATGGCGGCCAGGGTTTCTCCTTTGTCATCAATTTTTGTATCTGTTTTTGTGTCCGTTTTTGGGTCTGGGTTGATACAATTCACCGTTATTAGATCCTTGTTTTGGCCCGAAAATCTATCTGGCCAGATTTTAAAAGAACGAATTTATAATAGATATACCGATCCTGATCATTTCTTATGTTGTGCTTTTTTTCGGAGTTTGAAAGGGTTTTTTCTCCACATACCCTACTTCGTGGGCGTGTACCGTCTTTCCACAGGCCGCACAATTCATGACCGGCTCCAGACGCCTGCCGCAGCCTTTATGGTACAGCTCCAGCGGTGGGCCGTCCGCATCCGCCAGCCATCGATCCCCCCATTGCATAAACGCCAGCACAATGGTGTAGAGATCCAGCCCTTTTTCCGTCAGTCGATAGCGGATGCGGCGGGCGTCTTTGCGATCTTGCTGCTTTTCCATGATTCCATGGGCCACCAGGGTCTTGAGTCGGGACGATAAAATATTGGTGGCTATTCCTAGGTTGGACAGAAACTGATCGTAATTGCGGACACCAAAAAAGGCTTCCCGCAAAATCA
This sequence comes from Desulfobacterium sp., assembly GCA_013824585.1. Lineage (GTDB taxonomy): Bacteria > Desulfobacterota > Desulfobacteria > Desulfobacterales > SURF-7 > QZKS01. Next base: position 3,335 of record PNOB01000073.1, read on the forward strand.
GGAATATCCAGCGGTCGCCGAGTATCTCCAAAGTCCGGGCCACGGAACAGACCCGATTGCCGGACGCGCGTTTCATGTTCATGATGCCTCCTCTTAAAATTTAATGCAGTATAAAAAATTAGCTTGCATTATGCAAGCTGTTTTGTTACGTTTCATTTAACTTGCAAATTGAAAGCTATTTTAACCCACCAACCGAAAGGAGAAGAAATATGACTGAGAAACAGCTGTTGTTGAGTCTTGAGGGAGACACCGCCCGCATCACGATGAACCGTCCCGCCGTTCATAATGCGTTGAGCATTGAGCTTTCCCATCTGCTGATCGATGCCATCCAAACCATCAAGCGCCTGACAGCCATCAAATTCGTTGTCATCAAAGGGGCCGGCAAGAGCTTCTGCGCCGGCGACGATATCACGGAAATGCTGAAATGGGGAGATGACGAACAGGGTCAGAGCACCCAGGGGGCCAACGGCGTTATGCGACGCGTGCGCATTTATCAGGACATGGCCAATTCATTGGAAGAACTAGACAAAATGACCATCTGCGCAGTGGACGGCTATGCCGTGGGCGGTGGGCTGGAAATCACCATGGCCTGTGATTTCGTTATTGCCACCGAACGGGCTCAGTGGGGCATGCCGGAAGTGGACAGCGGCATTACGCCGGGCTGGGGCGGCACCACCCGCATGTCACGGTATATCGGCAAACGCCGCACTAAGGAAATCAACATTATCGGCGCTCTCCATCCTGCCCGCACAGCTGTGGACTGGGGGCTGTGGAATCGGATCGTGGCTGACGACCATTTGGACGCGGAAGTGGATGCCTTGCTGGGGGTGCTAAGGGTTAAAAACCAACAAGCCTGCCGCCAGCTTAAATTTATCATCAACCGCGGCTGCGAGACCGATTTGTATACGGCCCAGGGGTTTGAAATGCTTTCCGGCGGATTGAGCGCGGCAGTCAATGGTTTCTGGCAGGTGGCCGACGCTGACCAGGGGAAGGGGGTGGCTGGTTTCGCCCACAAGGCGGATATGTGGAACACGCGGCGGGCTCTGGCCAAGAAATTCTGGGTGGATAAGGGATAAATGGAATTAAGGTAGAGTGGCCAGTTACCCGACCGCTCACAGATCCCGGCTGCGGTTTTTCCGCACCGGGCTTTTCGAACCTGCCCACTTAAGCACTGACAGACATTATATAAAACTCGATGTTCAAGTTTTTTATCGCTGACTTAAAATAAACTCCGTCATTCCGGGCGGAGCGAAGCGGAGACCCGGAATCCAGGCGATTCATCAAAACCACTGGATTTTGTGCATCCGCCGGTTATGGCGACGTGAAGGCGGATGCCGATTTTTTTTAAGCAGGCTGAAACTGCGCTTGGCCGCCGAGGTCTGAATGCCGGCCGCTATCTCCGCTCATGACGACTTTTTCGGTAACTCCGATGCTTGAATAATTTTTCCAAAAAAAGATATTGACATATTAGGTTGATTGACCTAAATTAAAAAGGTCAAATGACCTAACATTTGACAATAACAGTATTCAGAGATGGATAAAAATAATGGAGAAGAGTATATGATAGAACAAAATAATATTGTAATATTAGGTGGATATGGTCTTATTGGAAGTGAAATAGCACGACTTATACGGATTCATCATCCTTCAATTTCGATATGTATTGCAGGTCGATCGGCAGAAAAAGCCGCATCGTTGCAAAGATCGCTTGGAAACACCGATTTTATCCAAATTGATATCAATAACCCAGAGTCGTTTCAAAATTTTCCGGCGCGCCCTTCTGTTATAATTTGTGCTGTAAATGATACAAATGACAACATCCTGCGGAAAGCATTGTCAGATGGGATTCCATTAGTGGATATTACACGCTGGAACGAACCGCTTCTCAAAGCGATTGAATTAATCAAGTCTCATAAACCCAAAGCCCCAATTTTATTTGCCTCTTCATGGATGGCTGGCGTTTCTTCAATTCTGGCTCGGCATGCAATGAATGGACTTGAAAATCCGGTATCGGTGGACATTGATATTTTATATGCTATGAAAGACAAAGCCGGACCCAATGCAATTGAATTTATGGATCAGTTTCATAAATCCTTTGCAGTTATCGAAAATGATAACCTGAAATGGATCAGGCCGTTTATGGACTCCCATATGGCCAATTTCCCTGGAAATAGAAGCTATCGTACCTATCGTTTCGGAACTCCGGAACAGTATACCTTACCTCAGATAAAAGGTATCCAAAGAGCGGCAACCAGAATATCATTTGATTCTGGATTTACAACTTGGGTTTTGGCAGCCGTGGTTCAGTCGGGATTGTGGAAACTGATTAGCGGCAACAGATTCAATGCATTGCGCAGGTCGATCCTTCACAGCTCGGGAAACGGTGGTTCTGCTGTATTAATGGTTGAAGCTCACAACAATAGCCATAAGAATACGGTTACGGCTATTGATCATAAAGGACAAAGTCATCTTACGGCAGTAGGTGCTCTTATTCAGATTGAAAGAATTTTAGGCTTAGACCACTCCCCGCCACCAGAAGGGCTGACCTTCCCGGAAGAATCGCCTGTCATCGAAGGTGCAATCAAAAGAATGATGGCATGTGGAGTTGCAATTGATAGCATACGCTCAGGAGAAAGAGATGCAACGAGTCGAAATTCAAAAGAATGATGATAAATGGAAGAAGGGTCAAAAGCGTCGCGCTGATATTTTAAATGCCGCCATGAACATTTTAGCTCATGATGGGTATGGTGAACTGACAATGCGGCGTATTGCCAAAGATACGGGAATCAGCCTCGGTCATCTCCAGTATCACTTCCCGAACAAAAAATCGATAATACATAAACTTCTGAAAGAATATTTAGACCAGGCTATGCAAAAAATACAGGAACGATCTTCCTGTAAAGAAAACTCACCAGAAGACCAATTGGAGACAGCCTTGAATGTTTCTTTTGCGGAACAGCACTCAAAAGAGGCCTGTCAAATTATCTATGAATTGTGGGCTCTCTCGACTCGTGATAGAGAAGCTGCGGAAGCTCTAAAATCATTCTATGAACAATATTGCACCATCGTCGCCGGCTTTTTACAGCATATGAACCCTTCCCTTTGCAAAGAAACTGTTCAAAAGCGTTCCGCGTTAATAGTAGCGATGCTTGAAGGGCTTTCGCTATATCATCTATGGGAGAACTCAACCCTGCCTTCCATGACTGATCTTGAAGGAGAATTTAAGCAGGTTGTCAAATCCTTCATGTTGTCTTCGTAATGATCGTTTCAATGAATGTTGAATTCTATAGAAGATATGGCTGGCCAATAAAAAAACAGATGCGGTAACTGCAATCACCGGAAATTGTCATAAGCAAAAAAAGCTATGAATTATGAAAAAAAGAATCGTTGTACCAGCATTTTGGGGCATAGCGAAAAAAATGCCAGATAAACTCAGGCGTTAACAAAGGAGGTTTAATCATGCTGAAATCAAGAGATTTGGCTAAGACGTTTCACATCATCATCGAACGGATGATAGCCACTGGACTGGCTCCGAATTATTCGGAAATCGCTGCCGAGTTGGGAGTACAGCCCTTAGAAGGCAAAAAACTACTCCGCAACCTAATTTCGTCCCTCGGCTTCCCAGGTTGGTTCCAGCCGAAAACCGATAATATCATGTCATTCGCCCCCTTCAGCAATTTTCCTAACAATTACCGCTTGACGATTGAAGGTGAGCAGAAGTGGTTTGGTCAATGAGCATTTGAATCGCTGGCGGTCTGCTGGCTATTTCCTGGAAAGATCATACGAATCGATTCGTTATGCCCCGACTGTGGAGAGGCTATAAAACTAGAGGTGAAGGACGGCAAGATCGAGTCAGAAAATCCGCAAGGGCTGATCGGCCATGTTTCCGTCCCCTTTGGAAGATGGATAATAAACTTGCCATACTCTTGAAGTACGATGAACTTCTTCCGGTCGGAAGAACATCTTCGCAATTGGAAAGGTTTTCAAGAAAATAAAAAGAATGGGATCATTGCCTTGAATGATTTGATGCGACTTTTTTCTGGGCCATACTTCACGAAACGAAGAGATCCGGATTACTTTTCGCATATGGGAGAGTACTCCGCTGATATGATCGCGGCACTCGACAGACTTGAAAATGCCGGGTCTTACTGGCGGTTGAAGTGGTTTGAGAAGCTCGGCTTCTCACTCGCACTAAAGTTGGGGCTGATATGAAGAATGCGCTACAAGTTCAACAAGCTATAGACTGGTTGTTACAAATGTGAGTTGTGCTGCGATGAGTTCACGTGTGTTGTTTGAGAAGCTTGGAAAAGCCAGATGGAAAAGAGAGAAAGGAAGGGGATACATAAATAGTGTTTTCTGTCCGGGGCGGTGGCGGCTCATGGTTATGTGTCAGCCAAAGTCCGAGATGCTTCAGAATTCGTTTGAAAATATAGGGGAATTTAATGCTTTTCTATGGAGAATTTCATGAAATCATGGTCGTTATTAGTTCCCTGGTCCCCATTAGTTCCCCATATGAAAGATCAGGATGACATTCTGATGAAAGTGGATCCAATATTGAGAATTATCGGCGGCAATTGGGAAACATTTTTGGCTGTTGATGCACCAGAAGCTGAAATGAAATTGTTCCGTAAACATGAAAGAGCCGGACGGCTATTGGAGGAGGGGTCTTTTCTGGAAACAATGGAACGTCTTTTGGACTGCCGATTCAAGCCCCGCGAAGACTTGGACCGAAAAAAATGCGAAAGATAAGTAAGATGACACCCGATTTCTTTCCCTAATACGAAATTGTAGCCAGGCGCTTTTTCTTTTTTTTCAAAAAATGATTGATGATTAGCTTTTCAAAGGTTTTCCGAAAACGCGTATTCGAAAAAAAAGGGTAGAGAATCGCGGTTAAAAGGCGGCAAGGATAATTATATCGTTTCTCATTCTTATAAAAATTATAATTACCTCTCACCACGTATCCGAATTCTATGGAAACATCTCTTACGATTAAATGCTCTCCGATTGCGGGAAACCTGTCCGGTGCCTGCCATTTTTCTTCCATAGCCAGATCAAGGTTTTGGATCGTCCATTGTAGCACATGAGAAAATTGATCCGGTTCGGCAATGCTGTCTGTTAAGGTAGCAATATTATTAATACCGTGGATGCCCATAAAATATTCCAGATGTTTTGCTCCAGATTTGCCCAGAGGACCGCCACCGGTCGCAATCACAAAACCGTGTTTATCCCGTAATGAAGGCTGGTTCAGCAATTTTCCCGTGCGACCTAGGAAGGTTCGCAAACGGCTGTCAATGATTCCGGCACCACAATTACCCAAATAAATAATCCCATCTGCCAGAAACAATTGCTTCTCTATCTTTGAATATTCATCTTTAAGACAGCATTCGCCGGTAACGGATAATATACATTCCCTGCAATAAACGCACGGTTTAATATCGCAGTTTTCAATTTCAATTAATTTAATGTTGTTCCGTGAATAGGCGTTTATACAATTATAAATAAATAATGCTGCCGGGTCGTTTGAGATGCTGCTTCCACTGATGAGAATGATTGTTTTTTTCCCGGTTTTATGGATTTCCGGTTTTATTTCAGGCGCTGTTTTAACAGAATAAAAATCCCTGTCTCCATAAATAACAGGCGACAAATACTTACGTTCAATAAAATCAGTTTCCCTGGGCGGAACATAGCTGGACGCCAGTGCCCTGTTAATTTTGCCGGCCAGCGCCCGGCACTGACTTTCCGATTCATTGCTGTTGAAATCAAATGGTGAGCCGCTGATGGATATGTCGCCAATATGACCAAATCCAAGTTGTTCACTCACATCCCGGATTTTTTCATGGATATAGTCATCCAGCACGCCATAGGTGGTTAAAAGCGTTGCGGCAATTTTACCCTTAAAATAATAATTTTGAGCAAGGAGCTTTTCAAAAAGATATTGCATCTGCACGGGCACAAAATAGCATTGTGCGCCGGATACCCACACCAACGCATCCGCATTTTCCATTTTGTTAACGATTTTCAAGAACACTTCCTCTTTTTCTTGTGCATGTGCGGATAAAATTGGTTTTGTAGGATCACTTGTTTCATAAAGACTGATAAATTCATACGTATACTTAATAAAATGAGCCATAAAATCAGCATGAACAAAACTGGTACTTTTTTCTCCACTCGGACTGCCGCAAATAAAAAGAACTTTTTTCAATTTTTTAACTCCTGTCATCGAGGTTGTCATCTGTTTTGTAAAAACCGCGTTACGCGTTTAAGTGATAAACCTTTGACCGACACCCATCTCTCCGCGCATGTGGCTGCCGGAGACTGATAAGAAGGGCTTGCCCAGTCCCATTTTAGAAAAATCATCATAAAGAAAATTATTGTCAGGAAATTGAAATTGAATCTTACAAATACTCCATTTTGAGTGCAATCGATTCTCACAGTAAAACACATCATCTCCGACAATAGACAGGAGGCTGGCACTACCAGTGAACCCAACAGACACCATACACCTGCTGTAATCAAAGTGTATCAAATCCACATTGTCTTTTTTAATTATAATTCTATCCCGGCGTTTGCCCTCCCATGACACATCAACCATTTGCTTTGGTAAACCCATTTTATGCCCGCCTATCATTGACTGCTCATTATCCACATACATATGACTGACAAAAAACCCTTTTTGTGTTTTGTATTTCACCAAAGCCGGTGCAACAATAAATTCATGATACTCAAGCGTTGATTGAGGTCCAAAATATCCCATGAACAAATAGCCCAGCGTTTTACCGGGCAACACAGGTATAATTTTAAACCTGTCTGGAACAAAGGGCCTGACCCTTTCAATATCCAGCAGGTAAACCATAAACAACTGCTGTTTTTCTCCAATGGGCTGCCAGATCTCGCCTATTTCCGGTATTGATCCTTTTTGGGCAAATCGTTTCATCATCATTACCTCCTGGTTAATGTATTTTGTGCGTTCATTTATTTTAAAAATAAACAGAGGAGGCGAATAATGTCATTGACATATGTTGATAAATGATAATTTATTTTGCCAGATCTTTTCGGATCCGGCTCAACTGGGTGGGCGTAATTGCTAAAAATGATGCAATGACGTATTGGGGAATCTGCTTTGCAATATCAGCGTGCTCATCTATAAATTTCAGATACCTGGCTTTGGCATCCAGGGTCGCCAGTTCTTCCATTTGTTTATATACTCTCTCAAGGTATGTTTCGATCTGAGTTTTGACAAATAACTGCACTTCCGGATATTTTTGAACTGTTTTCTGAAATCCTGAATATTTCGCCGCAATAATATGTGAGTCCTGAAGCGCCTGAATATTGATCGTGCTTTCTTCTTCGGGTTTGAATGTTGCCATCAGAAATTCTTTGGGTTTAATAAAGGTCTTCGTATATTCTGTTCCATCTTCTTTGATAATGTGCATGCTGAATAAACCTTCACAAACATATCCAATATAGTTACATTGTTCTCCCTGCTTTGCGAAAAATTCACCTTTTTCATATCGTTTATATGAAAATTCATTAAGAAGTCTGACAATAACTTTGCTGGCGATTTTCGACGTTGATGCGATAACTTCAGCCAATTCATCTTTGTACCGATTGATGTTATTCATGAGAATATGCTCTGTTTAGGGGATCTGAAGTCAATGTCCTTAACTTAACAAACAGGTTTGAAGTTCAAGTGGAATGATTTTTTTACAACCTATTCCAACCGAAATGTTTTCATTTCCTGGATTTCTAACAATGCCGAATTCCTTATCAACCCTCATAAGATACTGTTCAATCAATTCTAAGGAACCCCTTTCCCATCAGTTCAATCATCTGTTTGATAGGAGACAGACCATCATATTGGGTTTCTCATGTTCCGGCGATCGCCGGATGTATTCTGCCGTGAAATAGAAGGTGCTGCCCTGATCAGGCCGGCTTTGAACCGAAGTTTTACCGTCCATTTGTTCAACGAGCTTCTGATGGATGGATAAGACTTTGCTTTTTTTGAAGAACAATATATGCGAAGGTTGGTTGTGCGTCAACAGTATTTAGTATGCATAGTTATCGCCGTTGACACACAAGTGCCTTTCCGATATGTTCTATAAAAAAAACGTTTGATCCATGGGAGCTTGGCTATGGGTGAATGGCATAAAACCGGATGCGTGCTGTGCGCACAGAACTGTGGCCTTGAAATTTTCGTTGAAGACGGCCGGATGGTAAAGGTGAAACCAGACAAGGACAATCCGAGAAGCCAGGGTTATGCCTGCCGGAAAGGGTTGAATGTCATCTACCACCAATACCCGGCGGACCGTCTGACCTCTCCCCTGAAAAAGGTGAACGGTGAATTCATCGAAATTTCTTGGGATCAGGCTATGACCGAAATCGCCGGAAAGTTGAAGACCACCGTTGACCAGCACGGCCCCCGTTCCTTCGCCTACCTGGGTGCCAGCGCACAGGGAGGCCACATGGAAGCTGGATACGGGGTCAGTCTGATGAAAGCCTTGGGATCCCAGAACCTTTACACCTCCGGAGGCCAGGAATTCTGCGGGTCCTGGTGGGTCCAGGGCCGCATGTTCGGCAAGCAGTACCTTTTAGCCGGACCGGACGACCATCATACGGAGATGCTGATCGCCTGGGGATGGAACGGTATGCAGAGCCACCAGATGCCCCGTGCGCCCATTGTATTGAAAGAAATCAGCAAGGATCCGAACCGCATTCTTGTATCCGTGGACCCTCGGAAAAGCGAAACCGCCGCTATCGCCGACATTCACCTCGCCATTCGGCCCGGTTGTGACACCCTTCTGGTCAAGGCCATGATCGCGATCATTGTGGTCGAAGGATGGGAAAACACGGACTATATCAACACCCATGTGGAAGGATGGAACGTTATCAGGCCGTGGTTCACGGAATTCGACGCCCGCTCAGCCATAACCGTCTGCGAACTCGATTACGACGCGGTTCATCTCCTCTGCCGCCTGATGACGACCCGCGTCTGGTCTTTCCACCCGGATCTGGGCATCTACATGGGCCGCCACAGCACGCTGAACTCGTATCTTCTGAATGTTCTCGGAGCCGTATGTGGAATCTTCGGCAAACGGGGCGGTAACAGCATCCCCGGCCTGGTTATGCCCCTGGGTTACCACGCAGATGAACGCGATCCAAAAGTCTGGAAAACAGCCGTCACCGGCCTGCCGCCTGCTGCCGCCGGATCATTCCCGTGCAGCGTGCTTCCCGAAGAAATTCTCACCGATCATCCGGACCGCATCCGGGCGGTCATCGTGAGTGTGTGCAATCCCATGCGGTCCTGGCCCGACAGTCAGGCCCTGGAAAAAGCCTTCACCAGCCTCGATCTTATGGTGGTCCACGACATCGTCATGAGCGAAACCGCCCGGCTGGCCGATTACGTGCTTCCCTGCCGCACGTTCTATGAATCCTGGGACGGAACGTTCTTTCCATGGACCTGTCCCGAAATTTACTTCCAGCTGAGGCGGCCCATCGTCTCCCCGCCAGAAAAGTGTCTGGAATCGTCACAGATCTTCACTCTGCTTGCCGACAAAATGGGTCTGATCCCGGAAATCCCGGAAAACGTGATGACCGCCGCGCACGCAGACCGCATGACGTTCGGAGCCGCCCTCATGGAATGGATAGGCGCCCATCCCGAGTATCTGTCCAGCATGATTTTCATCCTGGGCAAAACACTGGGAGAAGCCTGGGATAGCGCCGCCAAAGGCGCGCTCTGGGGCATGATGATGACCGCGCCGAAAGACTTCAGGAAAAACGCTGCACGCCAAGGATTCGCCACTGGATTTGACATGGGCGACCGGATTTTTCAGGCCATGATCGACAATCCCCAGGGGCTGTGGGTCGGCAAACTGGATGAGGAAAACAATCTGGCCCTATTGAAAACGCCGTCCGGCAAAATCGAACTGGTCATTCCAGAGTTGGCGGACCTGGCTCAAACCCTCTGCGCTGAATCCGAGGTCTGCGACCTGATCCTGCCGCCGGAATTCCCGCTGATCCTGAACGCCGGACGCCACCGGTCAACCAACATGAACACCCAGATGCGGAACCCCAAATGGATTAAAGGCAAACGCGGCTGCACCATTGCGGTGAACCCGAAGGAAGCGGAAAAACTCGGCCTTGCGGACGGCGACCAGGCCCGCGTGACCACGGAAGCCGGAACAGCCGTGGGCGAACTCGAAGTCGCTGACGACGTGAGGGAAGGCATGGTCCTCATCCCACACGGATTTGGGCTGAACTATAACGGCGAAATTAACGGTATCAACGTGAACCATCTTACAAAAAATACGAACCGGGACCCCATCGGCACGCCGATTCACCGCTTCGTGCCGTGCCGTCTTGAAGCGATCCGGTAAAAAATAGGAAGATTGATGCTGAAAAAATGTTTCAACCGGAGGGTATAATAGGAATTTTATTCTACACCACGGAGAATGAAAATCTATTTTCATGGGAGATACAATATGAAAAACTGCAGGTTGCTTCACGGCCTAATCGTGATCATGTTTTCGATCGTGGTTGCAAGGACCGTCGTCTCGGCGCAGAACACCTTCCGCATTGGCATCACCGATTTTCCACCCTATACCTATAAGCTTCAGGATGGGACCATGACCGGATTAGCGACGAAGATTGTCCAGGAAGTCCTGCGTGGCATGCAGGTCGAAACCTTTGTCATTGAGGAATATCCGTGGGCCAGAGCCTTGAAGATGTTGACCAACGGGAAACTGCACGGACTTTATACGATTGGGAAAACGGACGAACGCGCGGAACTCTATTATTATCCCGATGAACCCCTGCTCATGACGAAATGGATTTTCTTCATCCGGCAAGAGAACGTTGGCAAGCTCACCTTCACCCGTCTTGAAGATCTGAAAGGTCATCTGATCGGGGTGATGCGAGCGTATAAGTACACGCCTGAATTCTGGGACTTTGTCAAAAAAGAACAGAATTATATCGAATCGGCGTATGAAGAGATCATGTTCAAGAACCTGGCTAATGACCGTTTAGAGTACGTGCTTTGCGATTATGCGGTCGGGATCGCGATGATCAAACGGTTAGGGCTCGAAAACGTCATTGTCCCGTTGGCCGAGCATCCGCTGGACGAAAGTCCGGTGTACATCGCCTTTAGTAAAAAGGTGGTTGCCCTGGACTTTGTGGTGCGTTTTTCCCAGGAACTCAAAGTCTTGAAAATGCGTCCAATCTATCAGACGATTCAACAAGAATATATAGGGAAATAATCTCAGGAACTGGGGGATAAGTTAAAATTTTTAGTATAAACGGGAATTCAGGGGGCCATACTGAACCATAGACAACAGGGTATAATAGGGCCCCTATTCGTTCCTTGGAGGGAGTGTCATTTTCTTGATACAATAGAACGTCTTTTTGGCTGCCGATTCAAGCCCCGAAGACCAGGACCGAAGAAAATGCGAAAGATAAGTAAGGTCCCCCGAGTTGAATTTCTAAATGGCTACCAGATTAGAATTTTTCGTC
>PNOB01000074.1 GCA_013824585.1 Desulfobacterium sp.
TTCCAGATGAGTACAAGGTGTAATAATTTAATTTCATTACAGATATAAATTATTTATCTCCATTTTTGACTATTGCAGTATGATAAATAAATAATCAGGTTACCTATTCTCCGAAAATACGTTGCTACCGCTTTAGACAAATTAATCACCGAAACTATAATTCTGGACTCGGTAATCACCACGACTACTTTACTGATATACTGCAGTTTGTAACCGCTTGAACTTCGTGACTGCCGAACGGTTTTGATGAAATTGGGTATACATCGAATCTCGTAAGGGTTGCCCCTACGGATACAAAAACGATTTGCATGATTCGAAAATCTACCGGGTTCGGAATCCCTGAGTTACATGTTCAAATGAAACAATGGCGGGTTCGAGTTGAGCGGAATGAATGATTTTATAGCGGAGTCGTTCACTGTCTGAATGGATTAGGGGTCGTTTGGAAAAAACAGTTTACATCACCGGCTGTTTTTACCGGAAGCAATCTGGACAAGAAGTGATCATTCATTTCAATCCTGCAATTCTGTTTTTTTCCTTACGAGACCTTATCCATGAGTTTGAACGACGCAGTCTTAAAATTATTCATGGAGCGGAATTACATACCGGTCATAAAATTGGCCTCAATGAAATTACGATTCACCTATAAAAACAATACGGGCAACCACAGGGAATACGGGCAACCACACGGAATACGGGCAACCACAAGGGATTGCCCCTACAGAGTAACGATTTGTATGATTCGAAAACCACTTTTTGGTTCACTGGCACCGGTATAAAAATGGATCGACTCTTTTGCTGTCTAATTGAGAATTCAATTGACAATCTGTAAAGAATATATGAAGCTATGTCCAGTTTGATGGTATTCTTACACGCGCCCAGAGGAAGATAATGATGATCAAAAGAGATGTGTCTGAAAAAGTAATGAAATATGCAGACCAATTTCCCATCATTACCATCACCGGTCCGAGACAGTCCGGAAAAACAACACTAAGCCGTGAACTTTTTCCCGATAAGCAATATGTGTCGCTTGAAGATATTGATGAAAGGCTTTTTGCTCAGAATGATCCAAGGGGTTTTCTGAATCGTTTCCCGGATGGGGCGATCATTGATGAAGTGCAGCGCGTGCCGGATATCATCTCATATATTCAGACCATCGTTGATAATCGGAAAAAAGACGGGATGTTTATCCTGACCGGAAGTCAGCAGTTCGAGCTGATGGAACAGATCTCCCAATCCCTCGCAGGCCGTACAGCGCTTGTCCGATTGTTACCGTTTACCCTGAATGAAGCCTATCCGGCCTTTCCTGACATGCCATCTGTGGATGAGGTTCTTTACAGGGGATTTTTTCCAAGAATTTTTGATAAAAAACTTGATCCCACAGAGGCCATGCAGTTTTATGTGAATACTTACATTGAACGGGATTTGAGAAAACTGATTAATATAAAAGATCTGTCAAAATTTGAGATTTTTTTAAAATTGTGTGCTGGCAGATCCGGGCAGATTCTCAACTACTCGAGTCTGGGCAACGATTGCGGGATCAATCACAATACCGTAAAAAGCTGGCTTTCCGTCCTGGAGGCAGGTTATCTGATAAAATTGTTACAGCCGTATTATAGAAATTACAATAAACGGTTGATCAAATCACCCAAGTTATATTTTCTGGATACCGGACTGGCCTGTTTTCTCCTCAATATTGTCAATAAAGATCAGCTTGCCAGCCATCCGTTGAAAGGAGCGCTATTTGAAACCTTTGTATTGACCGAGATATTGAAAAAGCGGTTCAATTCCGGCAAGACCGATCATCTCTATTTTTTCAGGGACAATGTCGGAAATGAGGTGGACCTGATCTGCGATTATGGAGAGGAGGTAAGAGCCATTGAAATCAAGTCCGGTCAGACGGTAGCAGAGGATTTTTTCAAAGGACTTCTCTATTTCTCAAAACTGCATGATAAGTCGCTCAAATCCTATGTCATCTATGGGGGGGATCAAACTTACGCAAGAAACCAGGTGGAGGTCGTTCAATGGAAGGATCTGAAAGACAAGCTGGCTTTTTGAAAGCTTTGAATCTCAATTTAAAACAATCAACGGCAACAGGCTGATTCCATTAACGCTTGCCCGTGAAGGAAGTAAGGCTCTGGGAACCAATAAGGAGAACCATATTGAATAATCAGGAAGTAACAAAAAAGAAATTGAAAATATTTTCTATCGTGTGCGTGTGTCTGTTAGTATATATAGAGACAGTCTGTATATGGCCTGCCTGTGCATCTGAAACAGATGAAAAACAAGCTGTATCCCCAACCCAAATTCAAACCACACTGACAGCCGATCTTGCCGCGCAGGCGAACCCTGACGGATTGATGCTGATGACCGGTGGTTACAGAAGATGGGTGCAGGAGACAGCAGAGGACGGGATGCAGACACGATATGTTCAGGCGGGTTTTGGTCTGGGTATAAGCCCTGCATATGTCAAGGGATCGGTACATGGGGAATGGCAACCAGCAATCTTTGTCAACCTGAGGTTGGAATATGACATCTACGGTTTTTTCGGTTCAAACACAGGTCTGCTCTCCTTTCCGGATGCGAAAGCCAAATTTGGAAAACATGAGCTTGAAGACCGTGAAAATACAGAGGAGGAAGCCACAGGGCATCGTCTTCTCCTCCAACCCACTTTATATGCCAAGGCAGGCTCAATACTGATCATAAACCAGACAGACCTGGCATATTACCGTTTCAATGGAGATGGCCCTTATTTTTTGGAGTTGGAATACGACACACTAGTAAAAGACAGTGATTATGTGATTGCAAACCGTACACAATTCCTGGTTCCTTCATGGAAATGGGCTGGTAAGGCAGTTCTGTATCTCGGGCCGTACTATGAGATCACCCATGCCAGAAATGCCGATATCACGCGGCAGCGTGCAGGGGGTCAGTTGTACTGGTTGCCAATGGACACTCTCTGGGGCATGAACAAACCGCGAATTTATTCGCAGGCAGGTGTGAACATCCAGGATCGCAATCGGGAAAATGAGTTCTACTTTGCTTTCGGTTTCGGCACGGATTTCAATCTGTAAAAAGTGTTGTTCTCATCATCCTTTGCCAAACGGGCAGTGCGGATAAACACACTGCTTACAATCCAGGCACAATCCGCCATGGCCGAGGAATGCCAGCTCTTTTTTGCCGATATGTTCTCCGGACAGTATTCGCGGAAGAACGAGATCCAGAACAGTAATCCGGTGATGCAGGCCGCAGGCCGGTATTCCGAGAATGGGAACTCCGTTGCAATACGCCACCATGAACATGGAGCCTGGCAGAACGGCCGCTCCATAGTGAACCTCATCCGCTCCGGCCTGATATATGGCCTTTCGTGTGACATCATCCGGATCAACGCTCATTCCGCCGCTAACCAGGATCAGGTTGCAGCCCTCGGCCAGGTTCCGGTCAATTGCCTGTTGAATTCGGATAGTATCATCCGGGACAAAAGTGACCTCATGAACCTGAGAGCCCAGATCCTCGATTTTCCGGGTTAATACCGGCGCAAACCGGTCTTGGATCAGACCGTGAAAAACCTCATTACCGGTAATAATGATTCCCGTAC
Organism: Desulfobacterium sp.; assembly: GCA_013824585.1. GTDB lineage: Bacteria > Desulfobacterota > Desulfobacteria > Desulfobacterales > SURF-7 > QZKS01. The sequence continues at coordinate 3,596 of PNOB01000074.1, forward strand.
GGGCGGTTTTCAGAGAGTGAACCGAAACCACACCCTTGTTTTGGGATGCAATGGCCGCAGCCCGTTCAATGGGTGCCCGTTTCATCACCAGAGGGATCGCCCGGGTCGCAGCCACCAGGTCTCCTTTTTTGACAAGGGAGTAACTGCTTCGGGTTGCGCACATCACCTCATCCACAAGATTGAAGGCTGCCAAGGCTGCTTTATCCACGACAAGGATTCCGTCTTTTACCGCATGCAATCCGATTTTTCCTTCTCTGGGTTCGTCCTTCCAAGTAATGCCTTCGCCTGCCAGGCCCTTGGCAAGGATGGACGCAGCCTGATTTTCATGGATCTCATCTTCATCCAGTTCGATCAGGTAAAGATTGTTTTTGCCGAGCCTTTGCAGATGACAGATATCTTCATCGCAGACAGTATGTCCTTTTTGAAATGCCGGTCCCTTGAATTCTCCGGGACGGATTTCCGTAATATCATGGGCCAGTTTTGTTCCAATTGCATCGAGAACACTTATTTTTTTGATCACAGGATCTTCCTTTTATTCTGGTTATTTCAGGACTGCCTGTTCTTGTATCGGATCTGCCCCTGGATTCACAGGCGACCAGTTCATGTCCGGCCAGGTGATCTCCCTGGAATCTGAAAAATAGGATTGCTCAGTACAGGGTTTACATACGATTTTATTATCCCGGATAACCTCTCTTCCATCCCGGATCACCTGACCGCATCGGCTGCAGGTTACTTTCCGACGTGTGGGGCCTGGCAGGTCAAACGCATTCAGCTTTATCTGGACTTCCTGTACCCGGAAAAGCACACTGTCGGGCATTCGCTGATATGCCGTTAGTTGCTGATTGGATTTTCCCTGAATCTCCGGAGCATATTCGGTGACCAGTTCACGGGATTCTTCGGTGGATATCACCCGAATGGATTTCTGGGTCATGAGGTTGATAAACGTAGCAGCCATAATGCCATAATCCATGAATTTCAAGCTTCGGCGACCCAATTTTACACCGGTGACATAGGCCACTGAATCAGCCGTGCATCGATCCATCTCCACATATACCAGGAGTTTTTTGATCTGATCCTGCCGGGTCGGCTCATTAAGGCCAATCAGACGGCATCCCAGCATGGCCATACGGACTCCCACAACCTGTCCCGGGCAGAGATGCCCGTGGGCAATGGAAGATTCCTGTAAAAGTGAGTGAAAATTTTTCATCGTAAACCTGCCTTCAATCGTTACGCTAAATTTAGCATAATGATTTGAGATTGCAAGACCAAAAAAATGGCTATCCTGGGATCATGCTGGGAAGAGTAATCTGCTGATGACGGATGTGGTAATGTCCGAAATGAACGGCCGAGACCTGGTTAAAAATTTTTGATTAAAAAGACTGAGATGACTTCATGACTTCTTGGACGTCACTAATAATTTGAATTATCATGTCTTCGTTTAGATTCAACATCTTAGCGGAATCTAATTCAGCCAGGTTTACATTTTCCTCAAACAGGCTATACCCGATGTTACGGCACATGTTGTTTGCGAGATTGACAACGAGTATCGGCTTCGCCGTTGGTGGATAGTATTTGGGCCCTTCGTGTAACGTGGCCACCCTGACAAAATCTTGAGAAAATTTCCAATTCCTGAGGATTACACCGCCAATACTGCAATGAGCTTCATGAATGGTTTGTGATATTTCGTTTATATCAACACTATTGTTTGAAGAATAGACCTCACTTAATTTTCTGACCAATAAAATTTTACCAATATCATGAATAAGTCCCATCAAAAAATACCCTTCAGCATCTTTGAGTTTAAGAGTTTCGGCAATTTTTTTTGCACAGTAGGCGCAGGCCAGGGAATGCTGCCACAAACGCTCGATCAAGGTCTTGAATTGCAGGTTTGGGGTTTTATAGAAAGCCTTGCTGCCTAATGCCAGAACAATATTTTGGGTTTCTTTGACACCCAATCGAGTAATCGCTTCCTTTACAGTCGTAAATTTGCTTCGCCCACGATATATAGGAGAGTTGACCACTGAAATCAGTTTGGCGGAGATAATCGGGTCTTTTTCAATAATTTGGGTCAACTGGTCTATGGCAGCTTCGGGATCTGAAACCGTTTGTTGTACTTCCTGAATAACACTGGGAAGGACCGGCAGGTCAACCTTGCCTTGTCTGATGGTTTCGACAAGATCCTTTACGATATCCCAAATAGAGGTTTTGGGATCAGGTTCAATCGGAGTTACAGCATCTTTTACAGGTTGCTTGGCTGTCCCCTGAATATAATTGATAAATTCAAAAAGGAGATTGCCGTCAAACCTTATTCCGGTTTGTTTTTTCATTTCCGGGAGAATTTTGTCATGGGGTATGGGGGGGCGGTAAGAACGTTCCGCAGCCATGGCAAAATAACTGTCAACGAGGCTGATTATGCGTGCTCCAATGGGGATTTCCATATCTTTAAGCCCGTCAGGATAACCCTTGCCATTGTACTCCTCATGGTGGTGACGGACGATAGGCAAAACACCCAGTCCCCTCAATAGGCTCAAATTGGCCAGCACTTTTTCTGAAAACAGCGGGTGTTGTTTTACCTGCTGCATTTCTTCGTCAGTCAGCCGGTCAGGTTTTTGAATAATGGTATCCGGAATATAGACCATTCCGATATCGTGTAAAAGTGCTGCCAGATAGATGGCTTCGCTTTCTCTTTGGGAGAGCTTGAGTGCTTTGGAGAATTTTAGACAATGCGTAGCAACTGTTTCAGAGTGCGGTTTGATGTGAACCCCTTTGACTTCCATGATGGAAATCAGCATTCTGATTACTTCGGAAAGAATGTTTGCATTTGTATCTTTTTTAATAGTCTGATCTTGATTCATCTGCTGGCCGGCATTGAAATTTTTAGGATTTATATTATGATTTGTTCTTCAAGTTTCTGAATTCAGTTTTGAAAGAGATTTAATTTAAGAGGTGGTAGCTGAGTCTGACAATACGCTCAAGATTCATCTCAGACAAACCTTTTATCGCTATACTGTTTATCGGGCTATTAAGGTTATTTTCTCATTATTTAAAAAAATTTGCAATATTTTTTTAAAATATTGAAATAAAAATAGATATTTTATAGATCAATTATGTACATATGCTTTTGGATACAATTTTTTTCAATAACTGGCCGAATGGAATCGATTCTTGCGCCATAACCCGAATCCATGCCATAAAGGATACGGTTGATACATAGTTTTCTGCATATGGTTTTTCATTGTTGTCTCAGGGCTTGACAAGACTTTTGAAATCAAAGAGATTTTCAAAAATTATGACAAAATCAATTGCAGAGATACGCTGACGGTAACAGGCTGTTTTGTCAGGGAGGAGCAGGGATGGAGGAGAAGCATTTTGGATCTGTATGGTTTATACCCGGTGAAAACAAAGGCAAATACCCATATTGCAATAGCATCTATATTGCCGGTCCGGGTGTTTTGATCGATCCGGCTTCCAATCGGGAAAGATTGATCCGGCTGCGGGAAGAGAATGGCGTTCGCGAAGTCTGGCTCAGTCATTGGCACGAAGATCACTTTATGCACCTGGATCTGTTCGACGATGTACCACTGGCTGTATCAGCAGAGGATGCTCCACCACTTTCAAGTCTCGAAAATCTGATGGATGCCTATGGATTGGACCAGGATTTCAGGGAACACTGGGTACCTGCGTTCCGTGACCTGTTTCATTTCAAGCCCCGCATTCCTTCACGGATACTTCAGGATGGCGAAAAATTTTCTCTGGGAGATGTGGATGTGGAAATTATCGCAACACCCGGTCACACTCCTGGGCATCTTGCCTTTCTTTTTCAGGGGGAGACAGATATTCTGTTTTTAGGCGATTATGACCTGACACCATTTGGACCATGGTATGGCGATGTACACTCGAGTATAAGCGATACCATGGATTCGGTCAGACGGCTACGGCAGATACCGGTAAAAAACTGGTTATGCAGCCATGAAGAAGGTGTTTTCGAGAATCAGCCCGGGGAGTTGTGGGATCAATATCTTGGGGTTATCCAAACCCGGGAAGAGAGGTTGCTGCAATTTCTGGAAGAGCCGAGAAGCATGGAGGATATAGTCAATGCCTGCATTATCTACAGAAAGAAAAGAGAGCCCAAAGCCTTTTTTGAATTCGGCGAGCGCGCCCTGATGGGAAAACATCTGAAAAAATTGTTAAGCGAGAACCGGATCATGGTAAAAGATGGCCAATTTTGTCAGCTATAGCAGGCCGCCTGTTATACCACGCCTGACTTCTCAACCGATGAGTGGATGTTTAACCGGCAGTAATCTTCAACCATGAAACTGCGAAAGCCGGATACACAGTGAATCTTGGTACTATTTTTTTCATTTTTAACTCATTGAATAAATGCCATTATACTGTTGCATTTATGGATGCTGTCTGTTTAATATGACCTGTGGTTTATCAATATAAAACAAACTGATTATCATAAGGAGAAACGAATGATCAAAATCGGTATCATTGGCGGATCAGGACTGGATGATCCGGATATTCTTGAGCAGCAGAAGCAGTTGGAGGTGAATACTCCTTTTGGAAAACCATCTTCTTCTCTGGCTGTGGGGAAAATTAATGGAGTTGCGGTTGTTCTGCTTGCGAGACACGGGAAAAAACATCAGTTCAGCCCTACACAGGTGAATTATCGGGCCAATATCCACTCCCTGAAGGATCAGGGCGTGACTCATATATTGGCCACAACCGCATGCGGCAGCCTGAGAAAAGAGATCGGGCGCGGTGATTTTGTGATTGTGGATCAGTTCATTGATTTTACAAAATACCGGAAAACCACTTTTTTTGATTCCTTTGAACACGGGGCAAAGCATACAGGCATGGCAGACCCGTTTGATAAAAATCTGCGCAATCTTCTGTATGAAACCGCTGGAGAACTCGGGCTGCGGGCACACAATGGTGGAACCGTCATTACCATTGAAGGCCCCAGATTTTCAACCCGGGCAGAATCCAGAATGTTTCGTGTCTGGGGAGCGGATGTGATCAACATGTCTGTGGCGCCCGAGGCAGCACTGGCCAATGAGGCCGGCATTCCATATGCGGCAGTTGCCATGTCCACAGATTATGATTGCTGGAAGGAGGATGAAGCGCCCGTTACCTGGGATGAAATCCTGGAGGTTTTTCATAAGAACGCCGACAGTGTAAAAAATCTGCTTATAAGCGTGATTCCAAAAATAGGAGAAGCAAAATGAATCTAAAAGAAAAGATCAGAACCGTTCCAAACTGGCCGATAAAAGGTGTTATGTTCCGGGATATCACAACCCTTATCCAGGACCCGGAGGGACTCAAGGAAGCATGCGATGCATTTTATGACCGGTACAAGGATATGCCGATCGATAAGATCGTGGGCATTGATGCGCGTGGATTTATCTTTGGAGCAGTACTGGCCTATAAAATGGGAATCGGTTTTGTCCCGGTGAGAAAAAAGGGGAAGCTCCCCTACAAGACCATTGAGGCGGCATATACCTTGGAGTATGGGAAAAGCATTGTTGAGATGCATGAAGATGCGATATCCCCGGGTGAAAAGGTTGTGATTATTGATGATTTGATTGCAACCGGCGGCACCATCTCGGCTGCAATTGAGCTGGTTGAGAAACTGGGAGGAGATATTGTTGAACTGGCGTTTGTGATTGAATTGCCGGATTTAAAAGGCCGCGAGAAAATCGGGAACCATAAAATATTTGTGCTGACCGAGTTTGAAGGGGAGTAGTCCGGGAGGCCTGCAATGACAATTCAAAAAGGATCAACCTTTCAGAATAGCGGTCATCCCATGCTTTCCGATTTTTCGCCGGCAAAAATCCGGAAGGGAAAAATCGTTACTGCCCAGGAGGCGGTTCAGGTCATCAGAGACGGCGATACTATTGCAACCGGAGGATTTGTGGGGATCGGATTTGCCGAAGAGATCGCCATTGCGCTGGAATCATTTTTCCTGCAAAACAACAAACCGAAAAACCTGACACTGCTCTATGCCGCAGGCCAGGGAGATGGTGCAGAGCGCGGCCTGAACCATCTGGGACACGAAGGGCTTGTCCGGCGGGTGATCGGCGGTCATTGGGGATTGGTGCCAAAACTCCAGAAACTTGCCATTGAAAACAAGATCGAAGCCTATAACTTCCCCCAGGGTGTTATCTCCCATATGTATCGAGACATTGCCGCCCATAAACCCAGAACCATCACAACGGTCGGACTTGGCACTTTTGTTGATCCAAGGCTGGATGGCGGAAAAATCAACCCAAGGACAACGGAAGACCTGGTTGAGTTGATCCGGTTTGACGGACAGGAGTACCTATCCTATAAAACCTTTCCGATCCATGTCGCAATTGTACGAGGCACCACTGCTGACCCGGATGGCAATATCACCATGGAAAAAGAGGCGTTGACGCTGGAGTCGCTTGCCATTGCAATGGCAGCCAGGAACTCAGGCGGATTTGTCATTGTCCAGGTGGAACGGATTGCTGAACGGGGCACCCTGAACGCAAGGCAGGTGAAAATTCCGGGGATTTTGGTGGATTGCGTTGTCGTGTCCCAGCCAAAGAACCATCACCAGACCTTTGCAGAGGAGTATAATCCTGCCTTCAGTTGCGAAATCAAGGTTCCGATGCAATCCATTCCCATCATGGAGATGAGTGCGCGGAAGATTATCGCCCGGCGGGCAGCATTTGAGCTGGTTCCGAACAGTGTTGTCAACCTGGGTATTGGAATGCCTGAAGGCATATCCAGTATTGCCAACGAGGAGAAGATACTGGAACTGATTACCCTGACCGCAGAACCGGGTGTGATCGGCGGTCTGCCTGCAGGCGGGTTAAATTTTGGCGCAGCCGTCAATACAGATGCGGTGATTGATCAGCCTTCCCAGTTTGATTTTTATGATGGCGGTGGTCTGGACCTGGCTTTCCTGGGTCTGGCACAGGCAGACCGATCCGGAAATCTCAATGTCAGTAAATTCGGACCCAAACTGGCTGGTGCCGGTGGTTTTATCAATATCAGCCAGAATGCCAAAAAAGTGGTTTTTGTCGGCACCTTTACAGCAGGAGGACTCAAAATCAAGGTGGAGAACGGCCTTCTTTATATTCTTCAGGAAGGCAGGGTAAAGAAATTTGTGGATCAGGTTGAGCATGTCACCTTCAGTGGCCAATATGCGATTCAGAAAAACCAGCCAGTATTATACATCACGGAGCGCTGTGTTTTTTCACTGACCCGGGAAGGAATGAAACTGATGGAGATTGCGCCGGGCATTGATCTGGAAAGAGATGTTCTGGCTCATCTGGCGTTTCAGCCCCTGCTGGATGATCCCATACGTCAGATGGATAAACGGATTTTTCAGGATGGAGCAATGGGGCTTCGGGAGGATATGCTCTCCATATCCCTTGAGGATCGGCTGTGGTATGATCCAAAAGAGAATCTGTTTTTTGTCAATTTCGAGGGTTATTCCGTCAAATCCAGCAAGGATATCCGGAATATTGCCACCATGGTGGGAAGCATCCTGAAACCGGTCGGACGGAAAGTCTATACCATCGTGAATTATGATCATTTTACCATCATGCCGGACTTGGTAGAAGAATATACCGACATGGTGAAACAACTGGTGGATCACTATTACCATGCAGTGACGCGGTATACGACCAGTACTTTCCTGCGGATGAAAATAGGGGATGCCTTACAGAAAAGAAACCTGTCTCCCCATATATATGAAAGCCGGGAAGAGGCGAAAAAGGCGATCCATGAGTTGCATTGTAATAACAAGTAGATATACAATTCGCACGTAAAATTCCATCAAATATGATGGCTGTTGGATATCTGTTTGATTTCCCCCACAAAATATGGTAGGCGTGAGCCATCATAACAGGATGGAGGCCATGATTGAAATGATGAAAGATTTCAACAGGATTTTCCGGGAAGTAACGATCAGGATCTGCAAGAACCCGGATCTTGCAGATGCCCTGAAAGAATGTAAAAATTATCTCCAGACCATCATGCCGGTCAATATGATGCATTTCAGTGTGATGGACCCTGAACTTTCTGCTGCCCGGATTGTTGCATGTGTAAACGATAATGGAACTGTTTCCATTGACGATTCCTGGGTGATTCCTCTGCCTAAGGAAGTAATGGAAAAGGTAAGAGACCGGATGGCGGACCATGTATGTTTCCGGGGGGATGGGAAGGAGTCCTATCCTTATCGGATTGGTGCTGAGATTATGGGGATTCCGGAACCATTTTCCGTTCTGAACATCCGGCTTTATATGAATGACAATCATCTGGGGTTTCTGGGCTTGATGGCCAGGGGAAAGGATCAATACCTGGATGAACATGCAAAACTGCTGAATCTTCTTTCTCCTGTTTTTACCTGTTTTTTGCAAAACAGTCTTCGCTATGAGGAGGCAATTCTTCTGATCCATCAGGCCCGGGAAGACTTGAGATATCTGCAACAGGATGTAAAAAAGATCTCAGGCAATCATGTTATCGGTGTCAATTCCGGTTTAAAAGGAGTGATGAATGAGGTCAGACAGGCAGCTTCAACGAACAATCCCATCCTGCTTCTGGGTGAAACCGGTGTGGGCAAAGGGATCATCGCCAATGCGATTCATGAAAGATCCAGCCGGAAAGAAGGGCTGTTTTTAACAGTTCACTGTGGATCGATTCCCGGCAGTTTACTGATCAGCGAATTGTTCGGTCATGACAAGGGCGTTTTTACTGGATCGACCCATGACAAGAGAGGCTGTTTTGAAAGAGCCAATGGCGGGATGCTTTTTCTGGATGAGATTGGGGCACTTCCTCTGGAAGTACAGACCGGGATTTTGAATGTACTCTCAGATAAGGGATTCAAGCGGGTTGGCGGCAGCAGAACAATTTTCCCGGATGTACGGTTGATTGCAGCTTCTCAGCAAGATCTGGGTGCAATGGTTCAGAAAGGTGTTTTTTTGAAAGAACTATGGAGCAGAATAAATGCTTCTCCCATTGTGATTCCCCCGTTACGGTCCAGAAAGTTTGATATACCATCACTCACAAATCATTTTATTCATCAGAAATCCATTGAAATGAATCTGCCGGTGATTCCATCGCTGGCAGATGGAGAAATGGATTATCTGTTGCGTTATGACTGGCCTGGAAATGTGAGAGAACTTGAAAATGTAATTGAAAGGGCCTTGATTTTAGGACAGGGACGGCTGCTCCGGTTTCCGGATCTGGGAGGATTTCAACGACTGCTTTTTTTAAATCATGGGTCAAAGGAAATCAGCAAAATACCGACCCTGGATGAAATTATGATACAACACATACGGGATACCCTTGAAAAGACTGGCGGGCGAATAGAAGGAAGAGGAGGCGCCGCAGACCTGCTGGGTATTCATTACAATACATTAAGAGCCAGAATGAAGAAGCTGGGGATTTCTTTTGGTCGGAGCAGATGATTCCGGGCTTCAGGGTCGATCCAGTATAGCATTTAACTTTTTCATTACATCTTCCGGAGTGATTTCGGACATACAGATCGGATTTTCGCAGGTTTTTCTGCTGCAAGGCGAGCAGGGAACGGTTTTTTGAATTACGTGTCCTTTAAAAGGGCCGGTCCTTCGGGGGTCTGATGGCCCGAAAAGAGCGACCACCTCTTTTCCAAGTGCAACCGCAAGATGCATGGGTCCTGTATCGCATGTCACAACCGCTCTGGCGTGTTGCAAAATATCCTTGAGATCATCCATGGTTGTCCTTCCTGCCAGGTTGACGGGCTTTTCAGAAGAGATTGTCTCGATCTGTTTGGCCATCTCCATGTCCTCTCTGCCTCCGGTGATCACACATGAAATCCCGAATTGACGGGCTATATCATTCGTCAGGGATGCAAATCCCTGTACCGTCCACTTGTTGGCCGGCTTGGTGGCTCCGATGTTCAGGACAATATACGGATCCGGAAGAGCATCCGGCCGTGTCGGCGATGCGGTAAGTTCCCATGTGATGCCGGATTCCTTGATACCCAGATAATCGGCAAACTCCAGATACTGAAGAAGCATGTGAGATGAGGGATCGGAAGCTGGAATTCTCTCAAATGGGAAGAGCCAGGTCATTTCCTTGCATCTTTTCCGATCAAAGCCGATCCGCCGCTTTCCCTTTGCCAGCATGCACAAAGTGCTGGATTTGAGGATGCGCTGAAGATCCAGAACCAAATCAAAAGGATGGGACCGGATTGCCTTTGTAACCTCCACAATGGAAGATCTCCAGCTTGATTTTTCAAAAAGGATTGTCCGGTCTACGGATGGGTGTCCGGACACAATGGGGTAACTGAGCGGGGCGACGATCCAATGGATTTCTGCCTTTAAATGTTTTTTAAGCAGGATAACAAGAGGAAGCGTGTTGATTACGTCTCCAAGCGCACCCAGTTTTACGACCAGTATCTCCATAGGGAAGGGTTTTATTCTGTTTTGTTATGCATCCCGCACTTTTCGCATGATTAAATTGATTTCAGGAGTGATTGCCGGGCAGATCCGGCCAAGCCATGTGCTGAGTTTATAAAAAAGCCTGCTGTTTTCCAGGTTCAACCGTTTCCGGGCAGAAAAAAAACGAAATCCCCGGATATCAATGGTCACATACTTTGATTCTCCAAGGATCTCTTTCATTCTGGATTGAATCGACCATACGGAAAATGCATTCTGGGTTTCACCAATCTTAAAATTTCTGAATGTAAAGTACAGGTTGATCAGAAACGGAAACGGAGGGATTTTGATGGGAACGGCAATCAGGAGGAGTCCGCCTGGTTTGAGAATCCGGTCCATTTCACCTACCGCAAAGTCCATGTTGGAAAGATGTTCAATCACATGACTGGCAATGACAATATCAAAGGTTCCGGTTTCAAACGGGAGGGGTTCTTGATTGATGTCCAGGTTGTAAACCCGGTATCCCAATGTTTTGCACAATTCCCGCCTCTCATCCCATTGTTCAACGCCATGCCATTCCAGGTCGGGTGATTCATCAAAAAAGTATTTCATATATCCTTCGCCGCACCCGACATCCAGAATTTTGCGATCCTTTCCTTTTGTGCGGATGGAATACTTCTCGATAAACTCGGCACCACTTCTGTAACGTTCCATGAACAGTTCATATCTGCAATAGGCAGGGATTTTCCCA